>CAZVVV010000065.1:0-5563 GCA_964630725.1 uncultured Muribaculaceae bacterium | reverse complement strand
AGTCACTACAAAAACATTGTTTTTGGACAAAAGAACTAAGTCATTTAGTTTATATGATGGTAATTATTCATATTTCAAAAGGGTTCAAAAGCAAAGAGATGAAAATCTTTTAAGGCAAGCACAAATTCAACAACAAGAAGAAGAAAAATTAAGAGAAATTATAAATAAATATTCATCTGCTTCTGGAAATAGAAAAAGAATGGCTCAAGACAGAGAAAAGAAATTAGAAAAACTTTTAAGTAATAAAATAGAAGTATTAAGTCCAAATAAAAAAGTTAAATTTAATTTAGGTATTGATAGGGAAAGTTCTGCTATTCCATTGAAAATTGAAAATCTATGTTTTAAATATGATAAAGATAGTTTACAAAACATTATTAATAACTTAAATTTTGAATTACACAGAGGAGAAAAGTTCTTAATTGTTGGAGAAAATGGTGTTGGAAAATCAACTTTATTAAAATTAATTGCTGGTTTGTTAACAGCAGATAAAGGCAATATAAAAATAGGAAACAAAACAGATTTAGGATATTATGCACAAGAGTTAGAATTGTTGGACAATGCAAAAACAATATTAGAAAATTTTAGAGATACAAGTTATTCGCAAAAACAATTAAGAAATATTTTAGCTAGATTTTTATTTATAGGAAATGATGTTTATAAAAATGTAGGAATATTATCTCCGGGAGAAAAAAGCAGAGTTGCATTAGCAAAACTTTCAATGAGTGGTGCAAATTTATTGTTATTAGATGAGCCAACAAATCATTTAGACCCAGAAACCCAATATTTAATTGCAGAAGTTTTTAAAGATTATCAAGGAACTATGATAGTTGTTTCACATAACCCAGATTTTGTTGATAACTTAGGAATAGAAAGAATTTTGATACTACCAACAGGTGAAATATCTTATTATAATAGAGAAACTGTTGAGCAATATAAAGTCTTAAATAAGCAAAGGAGAAAATAATCGTGATTAATTGGATAAGTAGTGAAGATGAAAAAAATGCTAGAAAGGTTGATTTTTATAATTTATATAAGATTATGAATTTTATAAAAAATCAAAACTGTAATGATGAAATGGTACAATATGTTTGTCAGATTTATGATGAATATAAAGACATTTTATGTAATGATTCTTTATTATTAAGAGAATCATTGCAAAACTATTATGGAGATAATTTTGCAATTGATTATAATTTAGAAAATTCAGATATTATAATATCACCAAGTGATTTAAATGCTTATTATACAATTAAAAAGTTAAATAAAGATAAAAAAGATTTAACTATTGTATGTTTTGATTTACATAGTGATACTTATGATTATAATGACTTTTTATGGAAAGGTAATAGTTTTTCTAAACTAATGAAAGAGGGATATGTAAACCATTACATTGTTATTGGAGTTCCTAAACATAAAAGAGTTATGTGTTTAGATGATACCAATGAAGATTTGAGAGAAAGAGTTCATTTAATTGATAGAAATGATATATTTACTACAATTAATAATTTAAATTGTAAAAACATATTTGTATCAATAGATGCTGATTGCTTTGATTGCAGAAAATCTCACTATACATCTGTTGAATATTCACCATCAACTATTTTAAACTATGTTAGTCACTTAAAAGATGTTAGTGAAAATAATTATATAGAAAAAATTCATGGTTGTGTTCACGTAAAGAATGAACTTGGATATTCTAATTATTATCACACAGGAGAAAATGATTTAACAGTAGATGATGTTATTAATATTACAAATGATGTTGCATTGTTTTGTAGAAATAAAAATATAAATTTAGGATTAAATCCAAATAGTCCATATTTTCAGTTGATGGAAGTGAGTGGATATGATTATGGAAATTTAACAACTGAATTAGTTGTTAAATTAATAGATGGTTTATCATTAAAGGAGGTGAGAAAAAATGGCAAAAGCAGAATTCTTAAAAAAAGTTGAAAAAATGTCAGAAGGACAAGTTGTTTATAATTGCAGAAGAGGTTAATTATAAACCAAATTATTGGGAAGTTTAATCTTCCCAATAAAATAATTGGAGGTATATATGGAAAGTAATTTAGAAGTTTTAGCGGTATTGCTTACAAATAGATGTAATTTAAAATGCGTTTATTGTGGTAGAAATGAAAATAAAGATAATTCTTGTGCAAAATTAGAATTATCAGCAGATGAATGGATTGAAATATTTAAAGATGCTATGTCAGTAGGACTTAAAAAAGTTAATATGACAGGTGGAGAAATATTTTGTAGAAGAGATGTATTGGAAATTATAGAAAGAACAATTAATTTAGGATTAGATGTTAGTATTGAAACAAATGGGACTATAATAACAGAAGAGCAAATACAATACTTATCAAAATTTAAAGATCATTTATCAATGTCAATTAGTTTAGATGGTATAAAAAAAGAAACAAATGATTTAACAAGAGGAAATGGTTCCTTTGATAAAACTTTCAAAACTATAAATATTATTAGAAAATATGATATTCCTTTGAGAATAATTACAGTATTAAGTAAAAATAACTATGATGAAATACCAGAATTAGCAACTACAATTCACGAACAACTAGGACTAGGATTTAGACTTTTGCCAAATATAATTGAGTATGGAAAAGGTGTTGAGGCAAATGAAACAGAAGCTGTTAGTTATTTTAAAATACAAGAATTAATGGATAATTTTTATTATGAATTTTTAAGAAAACATAAGGAAGATAGAAATTTATCTATTGAATTAAATATGGCAATAATTCCTATTGATATTTATCAACATAGTTTATGTCCTTGGGGGAAAGGAATGTTAGGCATTGGTTATTCTGGTAAAATTGCTCTATGCCATGTCGGTTCAGATAATGATATGTTTATTTTTGATAATGTGAGAGAGAATTCTGTTTCTAAAATATGGAAAGAAAATGAAAAATTAAAAAAATTCAAAGAGTTAGATTCAAATAAATTAAAAGGAATATGTGGAAACTGTTTAGCAAGAAGTTTATGTCGTGGTGGTTGTAGATTACATTCAATGATGAAATACAACGGCGATTTTTATGCACCAGATCCTGAATGTCAAAATGTATATAATTTAGGAAAATTTCCTGAATATGCAATGGAAGACGAAACAAAAGATTGCACATATAATGGTTAAATATGAAAATATCAACTTTTATACAAGTATATGATAATAGAATCTGGAACGCATTAACAAAAGAATTTTTAGATTTAACACAAAGTGAAATAGAATTTATAAAATATTATAAAGATAAACAAATTAGTAATGATGTCCAATTACCCAACAATTTATTAAGGCAAAATATTATAATTACAGAAGAAAATGAAAAACGTTTGATTAATGATTTAAAACAGTTAACAAGAGATAAACAAATACAATCACTATACTTGATGTCTTCTACTGCTTGTAATCTTGATTGTGATTATTGTTTTTATAGAAGTAGTGCATCTAATTCATTAAAACATAGGCAAAATATGGATTATCATGTAGCAAAAAAAGCATTACTTGACTTCAAAAAAATAGTTGAATCAAATATAAAAGATAATGACTATTGGCAGCAGGTGACATTTTATGGTGGAGAACCATTATTAAACAAAAAAATGTTGTATCAAGCAATACCTTTTACAAGAGAATTATTTGATGAAACAACAAATTTAGTGATAAATACAAATGCTACGCTTTTAGAAAATGAGGATATTAATTTGTTTAAAAATAATAATGTTGAAGTTCAAGTTTCACTTGATGGAGATAAAGAAAAACACGATTTACATAGAAAAACACAATATGGCGAACCAACATATCAAATTGTTATGAACAATATTAAAAAACTTTTGGATAAAGGAGTTAAAGTTCTTCCAATGATAACAGCAACAGATGATAATATAGATAACTTTGCTGAAAGATTATACTCTATAGTATCTGAATTAGGGATAGATGATTTTGCTGTAAATGTTTTAATAACTAATTCATTTGGAATAAGTAATGATTATACTGAAAAATTAGCTATTGAAATGATTAAAGCATATAAAAACTTTGGTAATATGGCAAATGATTATGCATTTGTTGAATTATATAACCGTTTATTAGGTTTAGATAAAACTATATCAAAAGGTTCTTGCGGTAGTTCAAGAAAAATAACAGTATTCCCTGATGGTAAAGTATATGCTTGTCAGGCTTTAGAAAAAGTAAGGCAAAATTATATGAATACATTAGATGATGATTATATGTCTAATCCTAATTGGGAATGTTGGAAAAATAGATCGCGTTTTGACAACCAAGAATGTTTAAATTGTAGTAGTGTAATTTCCTGTGGTGGTGGTTGTGCAACAGGCTCTTACAATCTAAATGGTTCTATTTATGATATAGATAAAAATAATTGCGAGTATACTAAAAAACTTTTTAAAAAAATACACCATATTTAATATATATTAAAAAAATAAGTTTTATTGAAAATTTAACTTATTTTTTTTATTAAATCATCAATTGATACTTTAAATTTTTTCACAGTAAATAAGCATTTGATAATGAATTATCAAAAAAGGCATTAAATAATACATAATACTCTCTAAGTATTTATGATGATAATAAAATAATAGATTTCGGAAGACTTATAGGTGATGGTATTTGATTTATGTATATTAATGATGTTATGGTTATATCTAAATATCAAAATAAAAAGATAGGTACAAGTATTATGAATAAACTATTAGAGAAGATTAAAGAAATAAAAAAAGGGAATCAGAGTTTATTTAGGAGCTTTAAAAAGTAAAAAAGGTTTTTATAAGAAATTTTGATTTATTGGAAGACAAGATGCTGACCTAGGTGTAGGTATGATTTATAACAAACAACATTTTAAAATGATTGATTTAATATAAATTTCATGGTACCATTTCATCAAGAAGTGATACCTTTTTACTATAGCAATATTAACATACAATTAAGTTAGTTAAAACATATCAAGGAGTAGATGGATTAAAAACTGGATATACAGATTCTGCTTTATATTGCATGGCTGTAACTGCTAAAAGATCTGATATGCGTCTTCTTGCTATAACTTTAGGTGAAAAAGAAGGAAAAGTTAGAAATAAAGAAACATCCGAACTATTAGATTATGGTTTTAACTTATATAAAATAGAAACTATTAAGAAAAAAGGGGAAGAATTAGGAACTATTTCAATTGATAAAGCAAGTATTTCTAAAATTAAAATAGTTTCAAGTCAAGACGTAACTGTTTTAAAAAATAAAAATGATAAAAAAGAAGAATATAAATCAAATGTTGTTTTAAATACTTTAAAATTACCAATAAAAAAAGGTGATATAATAGGTAAATTAATTGTTAAAGACAATCTTGGTAATATGATAGATGAAGTAAATATAACTGTTTTAAATGATATTAAAAAAGATAATTATTTTAATATATTTTTAAAAATATTAAAAGGTGTAATAATAGGTGATTTATTTTAAATACTTAGAAATCTAGGTATTTTTTATTATTATTAAATACGCTTTAATTAATTTATATAAAAATAACACGTAAAACTTCTGTGAAAA
>CAZVVV010000064.1:0-5677 GCA_964630725.1 uncultured Muribaculaceae bacterium | reverse complement strand
GAAGATATAGAAAAAACAATAGATTTATTAAATAATAAGTATAAAGATAAAGATACCATCAATAAAATAATAAATATATTAAATAAATACATAAAAATAAACAATTTTTCCAAAGTAAAAGACTTAATAATTCATGACTTAAAAACAACTTATACAAAACAAAAAAAACTAAAAAATCAAATAGAAATAATAGACTACAACAATCAAATTGAAGAAAATAACTATGTATTTATGCTAAACTTTAATCAAAAAAGTATTCCAAGTCTAAAAAAAGACGAAGACTATTTAACAGACAATCTAAAAGATGAATTAAATCTTAATACCACATTAGAACTAAATAAAATGATAAAACAAAGTACTATTAAAAACATTCAAAATATAAAAAATCTAACAATTACATATAAAACACAAGATGGTAATCAAGAATGCTATCCATCAGCACTAAAAGAAGAACTAAATATTGAAACACAAAAACCAAATAAAGACATAAAAATAAGTTATTCCCCTATAAACAATAAATTAAAATTAGCAAAAAAATTAGATAACTACACAAAATACAATACAATCGATGATGAATTAAAAATATTAAATAACAACTATGAAATTCCATATCAAAAATACGATAATAACTATACAGGAATAAATAAAAAAGAAATGTATGACTTTCTGGAAGGCAATCTAAATCTATCATATACAAAAATGGATACATACAATAAATGTGCATTCGCATACTACATAGCAAATATATTAAAATTAGATCCATATGAAAAAAACATATCAGCAACATTCGGAAGTATATTCCATTATTGCTTAGAAAAAGGTTTAAAAGAAGAAATAGATATTAACAAAACTGTTGATAACTATATAAAAGAAAATAATTATTGTTTCACAAACAAAGAACAACACTTTATAGAAAAAATAAAACAAGAAATAGACTTTGCCATAAAAACTATAAAAGAACAAACCAAATATCAAAGCCTAAACAATTTATTAACAGAACAAGAAGTAACAATAGAAAAAAATAAAAATCTAAAAGTTACATTCAAAGGTATTATTGATAAAATCTTATACAATGAAGAAAACGAAGTAGCAATAATAGATTATAAAACAGGAAACACTGACATAAAACTAGATTTAGTAGACTATGGTTTATCCATGCAATTACCAGTTTACCTATATTTAGCAAGTAACCTAGAAAAAATAAAAAACCCAACATTCGCAGGATTCTATCTTCAACAAGTATTACATCCAGAAATAATAAGAAAAAATAATAAAACATATGAAGAACAAAAACTAGATAATCTAAAACTAAATGGATACAGTAATGAAGATAAAAATATAATAGAAAAATTTGATAATACCTATGAAAATAGTCAATTAATCAAAGGATTAAAAACAACAAAAACAGGTAACTTTGACTCTAGATCAAAAACAATAACAAACGATCAAATTAAACAATTAATTCTAAAAACAGACCAAATAATAGATAAAACAATAAATGAAATTGAAGAAGCAAACTTTGAAATAAATCCAAAAATAATAAATGGAATAAATAAATCGTGTGAATATTGTAAATATAAAGATCTATGTTTTAAAACACCAAAAAATAATATTTACATCAAAATAGAAAAGGAGGAACAAAATGAACTGGACTCTTGAACAAGAACAAGCAATAAATGAAGGCGGAAAAAATATCATTGTATCCGCTGGCGCTGGATCAGGTAAAACTGCAGTATTATCAGAAAGAGTAATAAGAAAACTAAAACAAAAAGTAAACATAAATGAACTCCTTATTCTAACATTCACCAATGCCGCTGCTGCAGAAATGAAAGACAGAATAAGAAAAAAAATAAAAAAAGATCCATCACTAAAAGACCAATTAGACTATCTTGAACAAGCATACATCACAACATTTGATAGTTATGCTTTATCAGTAGTAAAAAAATATAACTATTTGCTAAATATTCCTAAAAATATAAAACCTACAGATAGCATTATTATAAATATAAAGAAAAAACAAATACTAAACGACATCTTAGAAAATTTATACAAAGAAAAAAATGAAAAGTTCTTAAATCTAATAGATAGTTTCTGTATTAAAAATGATGATGAAATAACAAGCGCAATACTAAAAATAACATCAGCATTAGATAAAAAGTATGATAAAGAAGAATATCTAAATACATATATAGAAAATTATTACAATGAAAAAACCATAAATGAAAATATAAAAAAATATACAAATAATCTAATTGAACTTGAACAAGAAATAGAAAATACCTTCTATGAACTTGAACAATATCTAGAACCAGACTACTATGAAAAATGCGCAGACATTCTAAATAAAATATTTAATCCCAAAAACTATAATGATCTTTTAAGAGTAAATGACCTTTCAAGACTTCCAAATCTTCCTAAAGACTCACCTGAAGAAGCTAAAGAACTAAAAAAAGAATTAAGTGAAAAAATAAAACAGTTAAAAAATAAACTAAAGTATAAAGATCAAGAAGAACTAAAACAAGGAATTATAAAAACAAAAGACCACGTAGAAATATTAATTGATATAATAAAAGAACTAGATAAACAAATAACAAAATACAAAGAAGAAAACAATGCTTATGAATTCGATGACATAGCAAAAATGGCCATAAAAGTAGTAAAAGAAAATCTAAATATAAAAGAAGAATTAAAATACACATACAATGAAATAATGGTAGATGAGTACCAAGATACCAGTGATCTTCAAGAAACATTCCTAAAACTAATAGAAAATAATAATATATACATGGTCGGGGATATAAAACAATCAATATATAGATTTAGAAACGCTAACCCAGATATCTTTAAGCAAAAATATGAAGACTATAAAAACAACATAAATGGTTATAAAATAGACTTAGTAAAAAACTTTAGATCAAGAAAAGAAGTATTAAACAATATAAATGAAATATTCAATCTCATCATGGATAAAGAAATCGGGGGAGCAGACTACTACCAATCACATCAAATGGTCTTTGGAAACAATACTTATGAAGAAAACAAAGAAGATCAAAACTATAATTTAGAAATATATAATTATGAAGAAAATAAAAACTATACAAAAGAAGAAATTGAAGCATTTGTAATAGCGCAAGATATAAAAGATAAAATTAAAAATAAATACCAAATACTAAAAGAAGGACAACTACAAGACGCATCATATGAAGACTTCTGTATAATAATGGATCGTGGGACAGCTTTTCAAACCTACAAAAAAATATTTGAATACATGCAAATACCACTACTAGTAATGCAAGATGAAGAAATGACCTCAAAAGAAGACATTTTAGTTCTAAAAAACATTATTACATTAATTACAAAAATAAAAGAAAATAAATTAGATAAAGAAGCAAAATATTGCTACACAAGCATAGCAAGAAGTTTCCTTGAAGAACAACCTGACAACGATATCTTTGAAACATTAAAAGAAGACAAATTAAAAGAAACAAAAATATACAACATATGTAAAGAAATAGCACAAGATATAGAAAACAAAAGCATTGAGGAAGTAATAAACCAAATACTAAAAGAATTTAATTTCTATGAAAAAATTATAAAGATAGGTAATATAAATGATTCTATAATAAGAATAGAAAAAACAAAAGAAATGTCAAACAATCTATCAAGTCTTGGTTATACCATAAACGATTTCATTGAATATTTAAACCAAGTAATTGAATCAGAAGAAACTATAAAATATCAACTACCAGTCGAAGATACAAAAAGTGTTAAACTAATGAATATTCATAAATCAAAAGGACTAGAATTCTCAATATGTTACTTCTCAGGACTACACAAACCATTCAACAAACAAGACATAAAAGAAAGATTCATCTATGATAATGAATATGGAATAATAACACCATACTTTGACGAAGGAATAACAGAAACAATATTAAAAGACCTAGTAATTAATAAATACAATCAAGAAGACATATCAGAAAGAATTAGACTTTTATATGTAGATGTAACAAGAGCAAAAGAAAAAATGATAATAGTAACAAGCCTAAAAGATGAACAAAAACCATATCAAAAAACACTACTTGATCAAAACATAAGAAAAAAATATAAATCATTTCAAGATATTATAAACTCAATAAAACAAAATCTAGCAAAATATATAAAGAATATAGATTTAGAACAAATACCATTATCAAAAGACTACCAAATAAAAACTGAAAACAAAGAATTAAAAGAAAATACCAATGTAAAAATAAAAGAAATAAAACTAAATATAGAAAACAACCCAATTGAAGAACAAAAAGCATCAAAAAATATTAAAAAAATACTAACAAAAGAAGAAATATCAAATATGGAATATGGTACTAAAATGCATGAGCTATTTGAAATAACTGATTTTTATAAAGAAACACAAAATCAAAACATAAAAAAACTAATAGACAAACTGGATATAAAAGATGCCAAAATATATAAAGAACACGAATTTATATTTAGTGATGAAACAAATGAATATCATGGTATAATAGACTTAATACTAGAGTATAAAGACAAAATAAAAATAATAGACTATAAACTACAAAATACTAAAGATGATGCCTATTTAAACCAATTACAAACATATAAAAAATACATAAATCAAATATCAGACAAACAAGTACAACTATATTTATACTCTATATTAAAAGATGAATTGGTAGAGTTAAAGGAGGAAAAATGAAAAAGCAAAATGAAATACTAATCAATCTAATATCATTCATAGGAATAACAACCGGAGCATTACTCGCAGCATTCTCAATTCAAACATTCCTATCACCAAATATGATTTTAGATGGGGGAGTAATAGGAATCTCGATGATAGTAAGCAAACTAACCAATATTTCACTTAGTATATTTACAATAATACTAAACATTCCATTCTTATTAATCGGATACAAAAACTTAGGAAAAAAATTCTTAATAAAAGCAGTATATGCAATGTTAATATTCTCATGCTTTCTAACTATGTTCTCAAATGTAAATGAATTAACAGATGACATCCTGCTTGCAACAATATATGGAGGAATAATCCTAGGAATCGGAGTAGGACTAGTAATAAGAAGTGGTGGATGCCTTGATGGTACAGAATCAGTTGCTATAATAATAAACAAAAAAACATCATTATCAACAGGACAAATAATAATGCTATTTAATATATTTATCTATCTAACCGCTGGAGTTCTATTTGGACTAGATAAAGCATTATATTCACTTTTGATGTACTTTATAACATTTAAAATAATAGACTTAGTAAGCGAAGGATTAGAACAAGCAAAAGCAGCAATGATAATAACAGAACAAGGCTCACAAATAGCAAAAGAAATATATAATAAACTTGGTAGAACTGCAACATTAATCGAAGGAAATGGCTTAGTAAGTGGAAAAAAAGACATACTATACTGTGTACTAACAAGAATGGAAATACCACAACTAAGAGCAATAGTAAACAGTAAAGATGAAACAGCATTCGTTACAATAACCGAAGTATCTGAAATAATCGGAGAACATATAAAATCAAATAAAAAAATAAAACAAGTAAGAAAAAATATCAAAGAAATAAAAAATGATAAGGAGATTAAATAATCTGACTGAATTAAATAGTTAATTCCCGTTACGATTGAAAAATACAATTATAAGACTG
>CAZVVV010000063.1:0-5716 GCA_964630725.1 uncultured Muribaculaceae bacterium | reverse complement strand
TAATTTACCTTTGTCTCATTTAACTCTACTTTTTAAGAGTAACGAGAGGTTTTGTGGCACCAAGTGGCACTAATCTAGTATGTATTCCTGCTTTTAGTGATATTACAATTGATGGGGAAGAAAGAACTGCTATTAAATTAATCGTGGAGGCTAAATAGTCTCTTTTTCTTTTTAAAATATGTAAAGATAAATAACTAAATGAATATAATTTATTAGGTGATACAATGCCTTTAAGCGATTTTAAATCTTTTGTTAGAGAAAGACCAAGTCTTGCAAATTATGTAAATAAAAATGAAATGACTTGGCAAAAGTTTTATGAAATGTATGAATTATATGGTGCTAATAATAGTATTTGGGATAATTATTTAACTACTACTAGTACTTCATCTAATTCAATTAAAGATATGTTAGGAATGTTTAAAAATGTAAATATGAATGATTTACAAGATGGAATTAATTCTTTACAAAAAGGAATAAGTTATCTTCAAGATATGGTTAAATCAAAAACAAAGGATATACCAGTTAGAAAATCAACATATGAACCACGTCCTATGTATAGACATTTTGATGATTGATGAACTTATATACTCAGTATAGAATAAGAAATAATTCAAATAACTTAAAATATTTAAGAGAAAATTCTAATTGGTATAAGTATTTAAATAGAAATAGTTCTTATATAAAACCATTTGAAGAAGAAATGAAACAAAAATATAAACTAACTACAAAAGATAAAGTAGACAAATTAGTAGACAGTTTAGACACAGTTTCACAATTACTTGATATACTTTCTTGATATATCTTTTTTTTTATGATAAACTATCTATGGTAGGTGATTATGTGAATAATAAAGGGTTTGCTATTACAACAATGGTTTATGCTTTGGTAATACTTCTTAGTATGTCTATGTTTTTAGTTCTTAATATTATGGATAATAATTATAATGATAATAAGAAATTAGTCAATGAAGTACAAGAAGAACTTGATGAGTGTTTAAAAACTGGATGTTAAATAATGTAAAAATATATAAAAAGACTTTACAAACTATTTTTAAAATGATATATTAGTACTATAAGAAAATAATTAGGAGGAAATAAAAAATGAAAAAAAATAATAAAGGTTTTACCTTAATCGAATTACTAGCAGTAATCGTAATATTAGCTATCTTAGTAGCAGTAGCTATACCAAGTGTTACTAAATATTTAAATGATGCACGTAAAGGATCAATGCAAAATGAAGCAGCTGAATTAGTTACAGCAGCAAGAACTTATATTGTTGCAAATAACATTACTAAATCAGGAAATTTTAAATTTGTTATAGGTGGAAAGACTGCTGTATGGATGGCTGAAGGTGTTGATGAAAAGGATGCTGTAGAAATAGGTAATGTAGTTCAAAAAAATCTAGTAAATAGTCCTTATGGTAATAAATACCAAACTGCTTATGTTAGAGTAGATCGTAATATTGAAACTGGAGAAAGTACATTTAAATTGCATTTGTCTGATGGAGTTTATTGTTTCTATACCGATGCAACAAAAGAAACTACATCATCAGATGGAAAAACAACAACAACTATAGATACTAATAAAGGGGAAACTGGTGTTGATGAAAGTAATCTCAATAATGATATGTTTCTTTTATCAACTACTGTTTGTACAAATATGTCAAAACCAGCAAATGGTTCAGCTACAACAACAACAACTACAACAGGATCTAACTAATAATACAAAAGATATCTTAAATGATATCTTTTTTTATGTTATAATTAGATAGGATGGTGATAATATGTTAATAATAGGTTCACATGTATCTTTTAAAAAAGATACACAATTACTTGGATCATTAAAAGAAGCTTTATCTTATAAAGAAAATACATTTATGTTTTATACTGGTGCTCCTCAGAATACTAATAGACTTCCAATTAATGATAATTTAACTAAAGAAGCTCTTATTATGATGGAAGAAAATAATATAGATAAAAATAATATTATTGTGCATGCTCCTTATATAGTTAATTTAGCTAATAGTGATAAACTAGATTATTCTATTTCTTTTTTAATTGAAGAGTGTAAAAGATGTGAAAGTTTATCTATGAATAAATTAGTTCTTCATCCAGGTTCTCATGTTGGTTTAGGAGTTAATGTTGGTATTAATAATATTATATATGGTCTTAATAAGATATTAGCTAATACTAATGTTATTATACTTCTTGAAACAATGGCAGGCAAAGGGACTGAAATTGGTAGTAATTTTAATGAATTAAAACAAATTATAGATAATATTGAATATAAAGATAAGATTGGTATTTGTTTAGATACTTGTCATTTATCTGATTCTGGTTATGATTTATCTTCATTTGATAATATTCTTAATGAATTAGATCGTTTAGATTTATTTAAATATATTAAGTGTATTCATATTAATGATAGTAAGAATAGTATTAATTCTAAAAAAGATAGACATGAAAATATAGGATTTGGTTATATAGGATTTAATAATTTAATTAATATAATTTATAATAAAAGAATAGAAAATATACCTAAGATATTAGAGACTCCTTATATAAATGAATATCCTCCATATAAGTTTGAAATAGATATGATAAGAAATAAAAAATTTAATGAAAATCTATCTAAGGATGTAGAAGATTATTATATAAAAAACGGCATTTATTAATATATAATGTCGTTTTTTATACACATTTAACAAAAATCCATTTTTTACTTGCTTTTTAATTTAAAAAATGGTAATATATAGAACCAAGGAGGAGAAGGTTATGAGAAAATTAAAAATTATGTTATTCGCATTTATATGCTTTTTTGCAGTAGGCATAGTAAATGCAAATGCTTATGTTTGGATTGGTGGTGCTGAATTAAAAGATGGTGCTACTCTTAATGGAAGCAAAACAGGTACAATTTCATGGGATGAAAGTACTAAAACTTTAACATTAAATAATTATAATCAAGGTAATTATATTCCATCTGGTGATGCTGTAATTCATATTGATGAATATACAACCGGAGATGTTACAGTTGTTTTAAAAGGAGAAAATAATATTAGAACAGCTTCTTGTGAAGAATACGGATGGGGAATGGGAATATTTGCTGATAAAGCTAATTTAATTTTTAAATCATCTACTAATGAAACAGCTTCATTAAAAGTTAATGGTGGTGATTATGCAATTAAAGCAAATAGTATTTCATTTGATAATTTAAGTTTAAACATTATGGCAGATTCTTATGCATTTAATGTTACCCCAACAATTACTAATTTAGGAAGTGAAAAAGTATATGTAAGTACAAGTACTGATGGAACTAATCCAAGTATATATACAACAGGTGAATTAACTAGTTATAAGAATGTTACTACTTATACAACTTATAATATAACTGTTGATGCTGATGAAAATAGTATAGTTTCTTTAACTGATAATAATTATGTTATTAAAGCTGGAGAATCTACTGAAGCTACTATTAGTGCTAAAGAAGGTTATAAACTTATTTCTGTACTTGTAGATGGTGTTGAAAAATTACCATTAACTGATGGTAAAATAGCTTTATCAAAAATTAATGCAGATACTACTATTAAAGTTGTTAGTGCTATTGATGATATAACTGTTGATGTACCAGAAGTTGATACTACTAAAGAAGTAAAGAAAGTTGAAGTTGGTGTTAAAAAAGAAACTACTTTAAAAGAAAATATGAAAAAGTCAATTGAAGATGAAGAAATTAATATTTCAAATATTGATACTTTAGTTAAAGTTAATATTTCTGAATTAAATAAAGAAAATATTGTTGAAGAAGAACTAGAAAATATTAATAATTTAGCTAAAAAAGAAAAATTAAATATTTTATCATATTTTGATATTTCAGTAGCAGTAATTAATAAATCTAATAATGAAATAATTAGTTTATTATCTGATTTAAATAAACCAATGACTTTCCAAGTTGTGTTACCTAGTGAATCTATTAATACTAATAAGAATATTAAAAGAACTTATTATATTATAAGATATCACAACAATACTGCAGAAATAATTGATGCAAAATTAAATAATAACATATTAACATTTGCATCTGATAAATTCTCAACATATGCAATTGCATATAATGATACTGCAATTAAAACTAATGATAACGTAATTTCTAATCCTAATACTGGTGATAATATGATAACTTATGCAATGACATCTGTATTATGTGTTTCAGGTTTATTAGGATCTGGTATAGTTTTAAAGAAAAGATTTAATTAATAAATAAAAAAACTCAAAAATTGAGTTTTTTTATTTTACCTTGATATTTATTAATTTTAGTGATAAAATTATTCAGGAAGTTAGGAGTGGTAAAATGAAGCTTTCGAGTAAGAAAGCATTATCTTTATTATTAAAATATAAAAATTGTGATGATCATGGTTGGGTCGATCATAGTATTTGTGTTGGTAATACTGCTTATATTATTGCTGATGCTTTAGGAGTCGATGCTGATAAAGCTCGTGCTATGGGTTATATTCACGATATTGGTAAAGGTATCGGAGATTATAATTCTCATATTATAAATGGTTATAATTTTATTAAGGATTTAGGTTATGATATTGAATATGCAAATATATGTCTTACTCATTCTTACTTAAATAATGATATTTTTTGTACTTGTGGAGTTGATCCTACATATATTCATCTTATGAAAGGTTATAATTATACTAAAAGATTTGTTAGTTATCATAAATATAATATTTATGATAAAATTATTAATTTATGTGATCTTATGTGTACTTCAAATGTTGTTACTATTGATAAAAGATTAATTGATGTAATTTTAAGAAGGGGAGTCTTTTCTAATGCTAAGTATCATATAACTGAAATATATAAATTAAAAGAATATTTTGATAATTTACTTGGATATAATTTATATGATTTATTTCCTGAGATTAAGAATAATTTATAATACTTTCAAGTATTTTTTATTTTGCTCATTAGTATCCTTGCTTTATATATTTAAAAAAGAGTACCAACTCATTTTTATTTGGTATTCTTTTTTAGTTTTTATATAAAATATAACAAAATGGTATCTTTAACTATGACTTGTCATCTTAAGAATAGCAAATAATAATTTAAATATTGAACTATTTACATAGATTTTCTATTTTAATAAAGGTTTTAAAACAATTTTAAAACCATCTTTTTTATGTTATAATTAAGTTGACAAAAAATGTAGAAATGAAGGATAAAATAATAATAAAAAAGTTATCAAAGTTCGTTATTTTCAAGTGAAAACAATGAGCAAAAACAAATGAACATTGACTGGTATATACCGACTTATGGAAAACTAAGATTTTAAATAAAGGAGATGATAAAAATGGCAAAAGACTTAATTATTAGAAGCAGTAGTGCTGAATTTTTAATTTTTGAAAGACAAACACATGATAATGGTATACAAGTAAGATTTGAAGATGGTGATTTATGGTTAACACAGAAAGCCATTGGAGAACTTTTTAATGTGGACAGGACGGTAGTTACCAAACATATTAAAAATATATATTCCAAACTTGAATTAGATGAAAATTCAACTAGTGCAAATTATGCACTAGTTCAAAAAGAGGAAAATAGAGAAATTACCAGAAATGATAAGTATTTTTAGAGAAGAAAAAACATTTAAATTTTTTAAGGAATATAATTTTGCACCAAGAAACAGAATAGGAAAGAATAGTGGTGCAACATTTA
>CAZVVV010000062.1:0-5741 GCA_964630725.1 uncultured Muribaculaceae bacterium | reverse complement strand
CTTTATTATTATCAAAATTATTATTATTACTATTTCTTTTTAATTTAATTAAAATGTGATATAATCAACATAGGATAAAAGAGGTGAAATAAATTGAGAAAAGTATTAAAAGAAGACTTATTAATAAAAATGAATTATTATTTCATGGCTGCAAACTACCTTTCAGTAGCACAACTATACTTAATGGACAATGTCCTACTAAAAGTCCATTAAGAAAAGAAGACATAAAACCAAAAGTCGTGGGACACTGGGGAACTGCGCCAGGACAAAACTTTATCTATGTACACCTAAATAGACTAATAAAAGAACATAATCTTAACATGATATATATATCAGGACCAGGACATGGAGGACAAGCAATGATAGCAAACGCCTATCTTGAAGGAACATATAGTGAAATATATCCTAATATTACCCAAGATGAAGAAGGACTAAAAAAACTATGCAAACAATTCTCATTCCCTGGAGGAGTCTCTTCCCATGTAGCACCAGAAACACCAGGCTCAATCAACGAAGGTGGAGAACTAGGATACTCACTTGCCCATGCTTATGGAGCAGTACTAGACAATAAAGATCTAATCGCAGCATGCGTAATCGGAGATGGTGAAGCAGAAACAGGACCACTCCAAGCATCATTCCATATAAATAAATTTATAAATCCTAAAACAGATGGAATAGTACTGCCAATATTACACGTAAATGGTTATAAAATATCCAACCCTACAATATTTGGAAGAATGACAAATAAACAAATAAAAGACTACTTCAATGGCTGTAACTACAAAGCATATATAGTCGAAGCAAAAAATTTAAGAGACATGCATAACCTTATGGCAAACTCCCTAGAATGGGCATTAAAAGACATCCAAAAACTAAAACAAGGTCAAAAAATACCATTTCCAATCATAATAATGAAAAGCCCAAAAGGTTGGACTGGACCAAAAGAAGTAAACCTAAAAAGAGTCGAAGGAACATTCAGAGCACACCAAGTTCCAATAAATATAACAAATGAAAACGATCTAAAACTACTAGAAAAATGGTTAAAATCATACCATCCAGAAAAACTATTTGATGAAAATGGAACATTAGTAAAGCCACTAAGAGAACTACCTCCAAAAAATGATCAAAGAATGAGTGCAAACCCTATTACAAACGGAGGACTACTTTTAAAAGAACTAAACACTCCAAGCATTAAAAACTATGAAGTAAAAATAACAAAACCAGGTAAAATAGAAAAACAAGATATGATGGAATTATCTAAATACATAAGAGATGTATTTGCACTAAATAAAGAAAACAAAAACTTTAGATGCTTTGGACCAGACGAAGCACTATCAAATAGACTAAATCATATATTTGATGAAGTAAAAAGAATGTGGGGTGCTGATACAAAAAAATATGATGAATTTCTATCAAAACAAGGAAGAGTCATGGACAGTCTATTATCAGAACACGTATGTCAAGGAATGCTCGAAGGCTACCTTCTAACAGGAAGACACGGCTTTATTCACTCATATGAAGCATTCATAAGAATCGTAGACTCTATGGCAAGTCAACATGCTAAATGGTTAAAAGTAACCAAAGAAATACCATGGAGAGCACCAATTGCATCTTTAAACTACATCCTAACATCACATATCTGGCAACAAGATCACAATGGATACACCCATCAAGACCCAGGTTTCCTAAATCACTTAGTAACCAAAAAAAGCGACATAGTAAGAATGTATCTACCATTCGATGCAAACACACTAATATCAACATTTGACCATTGCATAAAAACAAAAAACTATATAAACGTTATCGTTGCGTCAAAACATCCAAGACCACAATACCTAACAATGAATGAAGCAATAAAACACTGTGAACAAGGAATCGGAGAACTAGAATTCATAAGCGATAAAACTACATCACCAAAAATAATATTTGCCTGCTGTGGAGACACTCCAACACTCGAAGTAATCGCTGCTACTAAAATATTAAAAGAACTTTCTCCTGAGACAAAAATAAGAGTAATAAACATAATAGACTTAATGAGATTAGAAACAAAAGAACAACATCCACATGGAATGACAAACAAAGAATACGATAAACTATTTACTAAAACCAAACCAATAATATTTGCATTCCACGGATATCCAAATTTAATCCATCAACTAACATACAAAAGAACAAATCAAAACTTACACGTTCATGGTTATTTAGAAGAAGGAACAATAACTACACCATTTGACATGAGAGTACAAAATAAAATAGATAGATATCACTTAATACTAGACGCTTTAAAATATGCAAACATTAAAAACAAAGAAAACATCGAAGACTATTGTAATCAAATGCTAGAAAAACATCATAGATACATAAGACAATATGGAAAAGATATACCTGAAGTAGAAAACTTCAAACTGAATTAGTGAACCACTAATTCTTTTAATTTGCAAAAAATACTATTTCATGATAAAGTATAAAAGAAAAGATGTGATAACTATGCAAATAAAAAACAGAAAAACAAACGAAATAATAAATAAAAAAGAAAACTTATCATTAAGATTTCTATATAACACTAAACTAGGAAATAAAATACTAAAAATAATAATAAAGCCATGGTTTTCTAAACTAAATGGGACTATTATGAATAGTAAAATATCAAACATTATAACAATAAATCTAATAAAAAAATATAATATAAAACAACAAGAATATGAAAAACAAAAATTCACATCATATAATGATTTCTTCACAAGAAAGAAAAAAGATAAATACTTAGAAATTGATAAAAACAAAAACCACTTAATATCACCAGCAGACTCAAAATTAACAGTATACGATATAAAAGAAAATAGCATGTTTAAAATAAAAAACTCATACTATAGCGTAAATGAATTATTAAATGGCAATAAAATATCAGAAAAATATAAAAATGGAACAATCTTAATATTTAGATTAGAACCAAGTGATTACCATAGATATTGTTACATTGACAATGGAACAAAAACCAAAAATACTCATGTGCAAGGAGTTTTTCATACCATACAAAACATTGCTTTAAAAAAGTATAATATATATAAAAAGAACACTAGAGAGTACACAATATTAAAAACCGAAAACTTTGGAAAAGTAATTCAGGTAGAAGTCGGAGCCTTAAACGTTGGAAAAATTAAAAATCATCATGAAGAATATAAATTTAAAAAAGGAGAAGAAAAAGGATACTTTGAATTCAATGGATCAACAATTATCCTAATATTTAAAAAAGACAAAATAAAAATAGATCAAGATATAAAAGAAAACTCCATAAATCACATTGAAACAATCGTAAAATATGGAGAAAAAATAGGTATTAAAAAATAATTAATAAAGATAAGACTTAAACCTATCAAAAAACTTTAACTTTGAAACTAGATAACAACAACCAGATATAATAAATGCACTAATAACATCAATTATAACATGTTGTTTAACAAATAAAGTAGAAAAAATAATAAGTACAAAATATAAACAAATAGGAACCTTATACCTATTTTTTATTTTACTATTAATTAAACAAAATATTGGTATAAAACAAAATATACAATGCATCGAAGGCATACAGTTAACAGGAACATCAACTTTATAAGTAATACTTACAACTAAACTAGCAAAATCATTAACAACAACATCAGGCCTTAAAACAGTCGTTGGATAAATTAAAAATATAAAATTACCAATAATTATAGATAAAAAACCAGCAACTAAAAAATTAATACACTTATCCCTATCAAAATAAAAAATTAATACCCAAACGAAAACCAAAAAAGGATACCAAGAATTATAAAAATATATAAAATACTTAATAAAGGGAATCTTATAATCCAAAGAACTACCAATAAGATGAAAAGAACTATTAAAATTTTTAGTAGCAAAATATAAAAAAGCTTGCAAACCAAGTAAAAAAACAATAAGAAAAATACATAATCTTAAATCCCTTTTATTACTCTTCATAACATCACCACTAAATATCTAAAATATAACTAACTATATTAGTTACTTCAACCTTCATTATATTATAATCAATATCATCATGTTTATGATAAGCAACCTCATGACAATAATTTTCAACTATACCCATTATAATATGAACCTTCTCAAAAAGATTTGAACACTTAATACCATTATTTTCTAATACCTTAACAATCCTTTTAGTAGTATCTATTTCCTTATCATGAAATATTTTTGCTAAATCATCATCCAAATGTGCAAGACCAATCATTTGCTCATGAGCTTTTTTAGACAAAGTATGCTTTTTAATAAAAACATCAAGCAATCCATCAAAAACAACAGGCAAATTATCAAAGTTAATCGAAGTATTTAAAACATCCAAAATTGGAAACATAATACTATCAGAATAATTTTCAAAACCTTGGGCAAAAATATCTTTTTTATCATTAAAATATTGATAAATAATACCAGTAGAAACACCAACATACTTTGCAATATCATTAGTATTAGTATTATAATAACCATTTTCACACATCAAATAAAATCCTTTTTCAATAATATTATTTCGCTTTTCAATAGATCTTTTTTGAGTAGGAACCCTAACTTCAGTCATATAAATCACCAATAACATTGTATCACAAAAATAAAAAAAATAAAACATGAAAAAAATATCATATTTGTATTGACTAGTAAATATAATAAATGTATAATCAATACATAAAAGAGATAAAAGAAATAGAATGATGCAACAAATGATAATTATCATAATTCTCTTTGCATGTATCCTCGGAGGTGTTATAATATATAATATGGGAGTCCTTTCTTACAGTAAAAAAAATATCAATTTGCAACCTTAAAAGTATTAGAATTTAAAAATAAGAAACATCTTTATTGAACAAAATATTTGGACTACCATCAGGATACTACTTAACAAAATGGATATTTATTATGTGCTTAGACGATAACTTTGACTTCGGCGTTAAAATAAATACATCAACATATTTAATCGCAGCAATAGGTACATTCGTCGTAGCATATATAACATCAAGAATACTATCTAAAAAATAAACCAAATTGATATGGTAAGCAGTCTAAAAATAAATGAATAAAAGGTGATAAAATGATAAAACTAATACTAGTAAGACATGGACAAAGTACATATAACAAAAAAAATCTCTTTACTGGATGGCTTGATGTAGGACTTACAATACAAGGAGTACAAGAAGCAAAAAAAGCCGGGAAAATAATTAAAGATAATAACTTAACATTTGATATAGCATATACATCAGAATTAAAAAGAGCCCAAAAAACTCTAGAATACATTCTAAAAGAAATAAATCAAAAAAAATTACCAGTTATAAAAACATACAAACTAAATGAAAGACACTATGGAGCATTACAAGGATTAAATAAAGAAGAAATGAAAAAACAATTCGGAGAAGAACAAGTAAACTTATGGAGACGTGGTCTATACGAAAAACCTCCTGCACTTTCTAAGCAAGACAAAACATACCCTGGAAATGATCCAAAATATAAAAACATAAAAGAAGAACTACCAACATCTGAAAGCCTATACGATACAATGTTAAGAGTATCAAACTACTATGAAAACGAAATAATAACAAAACTAAAAGAACATAAAAAAGTTTTAGTAGTAGCACACGGGAACTCCCTAAGAGCCTTAATAAAATATTTAGACAATATAAGTGATGATGACATCATGAAACTAGAAATTCCAACTGGAGAGCCAATATGCTATGAATTAG
>CAZVVV010000061.1:2833-5968 GCA_964630725.1 uncultured Muribaculaceae bacterium | reverse complement strand
GAATAAGAAATGATATGTTGAAAAATAAAAGAAGAGTTTTTTGTATTATATTAATACTTATAGTCCTAGTTAGTTTTTTATCCATAACAATAACAACACTATATATAAAAACACACGAAGATAAAGAGTACGAAAAACTAGAATTAGGAATAAAAGACTATGATATAGATTATTACACTATTTATAGTAAAGATAACTCATATGAATATAAAGTATATAAAATAAATAACTCACATGATAAAGACAGTATATATAGAATAAAAAAAAGAATTAAAAATAATAAAAACTGGAATAAAAAGAAGTTTTATGAATATATAATGAATAAATTCTATGAAAAAATAGATAGAAAATCAGTAGAAATAGATAGAGAAGATTTATATTATTACAATAAAGGCTTAATATATGCCATAATGGATGTTAAAAATGCAAAACTATACTATTTAAAAAATAACGTCATAGATTATCATAATAATTATAAACAAGTTTTAGACATAAAAGTAGATGATTATAAAGATATTGAAATATATAATGTAAAAGGGCAAGATGCACAAAATGATGGTATTGATTATTACACATATGTATTTGACGAAGAAAAATGTAATCAAATAAAAAAAGAAATAATTAAAAATAATAATTGGAGTACCAAACAAATTGATCAAAAAATACTAAAAAAGTTTGAACATAATATTGAAATATTATCAATTAAAAATGGATATTACTATTATAAAGAAAATAATATTTCTGCAAATACAAATAAAAAAGAAACAAAATATGAAGTTGGTGTTTATGACTGTGATAATAATATTTTATATTATTTAAGTTATTAAAAACTAGAGTTAGAAGATAAAATTCGTTTCTATTACGCAAAATCAAAAAAATAAAAAAATGCGTAATAGAACACTAGATATGTTGTACTATCTAAACAATAAAATGTAACAATTTTATTGTTTTTTTCATATTATATCTTTTTTAACATATAAGTTAAATGAAAGAGAGTGATGATATGAATAAAGAAGAGATAATAAAAAGCATAGCAACAAGAACTGGGGGAGACATATATTTAGGGGCTGTTGGAGCAGTAAGAACGGGTAAATCTACATTTATTAAAAAAGTAGTAGAAACTCTTGTTATACCAAACATAACAGATGAGTTTGAAAGAAAAAGAACACTTGATGAACTTCCACAGTCAAGTGGAGGAAAAACCATTATGACAATCGAACCTAAGTTTATACCAAACAATGTTGCTAAAATTAAAGTTGATGAATTAGAATGCAATATCAGATTAGTAGACTGTGTTGGATATGTAATTGAAAATGCAAAAGGATACGAAGATGAAAATGGACCACGTATGGTAAAAACTCCATGGTACAACGATGAAATACCATTCATCGAAGCAGCAGAAATAGGAACAGAAAAAGTAATAAAAGACCATTCAACAATCGGAGTAGTAGTAACAACAGATGGTTCAATCACAGACTTTGAAAGAGAAGACTATATTAAAGCTGAAGAAAAAGTAATTAAAGAATTAATCACTATTAATAAACCTTTCATAGTAGTCTTAAACAGTACTCATCCAAACGATCCACAAACTCAAGCCCTAGCTAAAGACATGAGAAACAACTACGGTGTACCAGTTCTACCTATGGACGTTTTATCAATGAATGAAAGAGATGTAACAGATATCTTACGTGAAGCACTATATGAATTCCCAGTACTTGAAGTATCAGTAGATATGCCAGAATGGATTGGTGTTCTAAACTCTAATCACTACGTAAAAAAATCATACGTAAAAAAAATTAAAGAAAGCGTAGTAGAAGTCGATAAACTTCGTGATGTAGACACTATACTAGAACACTTTAATGATTGTGAATACATATCAAAAGCATACATGTCTAAAGTAGACCCATCAACAGGAATATTAAACATTAGATTAGACGCACCATATGAACTATTTAATACTGTTTTAAACGAAATGATCGGAGTAGATATAACCAGTAAAGCAAGTCTACTTTCAATGTTTCAAGATTACAAAGAATCAAAAGCAGAATACGATCAAATTAAATATGCCCTTAAAATGGTCAAAGCAACCGGATATGGTGTAGCAACACCATCACTAAGTGACATGACACTAGACACACCAGAAGTCACTAAACAAGGAAATAGATATGGAATCAAACTAAAAGCCAAAGCACCATCAATTCACATGATAAGAGTAGACGTTGAATCAAGCTTTGAACCAATCATTGGAACAGAAGTACAAAGCAAAGAATTAATAGACTATATAATGAAAGATAGTAAAAACGATCCTAATAGCATTTGGTCATCAGAAATATTTGGAAGAAGTCTAGATCAAATAGTTCAAGAAACAATCCAATCAAAAATAAATATGATGCCAGAAAACATCCAATTCAAACTACAACAAACAATGAGTAAAATAGTTAATAAAGGATCAGGAAACTTAATTGCAATAGTTATTTAGTTTACATAAAAAGATACAAAAAGTGTCTTTTTTTATTAAAACCATTTACTTTATCAAAAAACTCTTGTATAATTTACTTATAAAGTATATGGAGGTTAAAATATGAAAAATAATAAAAAAGGTTTTACTTTAATTGAATTATTAGCGGTAATTGTAATACTAGCTATATTAGCAGGAATAACTGCTATCATGGTAACTAATTACATTGAAAACTCTAAAATTAATGCAGATAGATTAAATGCACAAAACATAACTAATGCAGTACTTAGAGAATGGCAAGTACAAGGTAATGAAAGTAACAGACAAGTTTATGTATTTGTAGACAAAGATTCTAATAAAATAAATTCATCTGATTTACTTGAAAAACCACTTGCAAATAGTCCATGGACAGATGAAGGATATGAAACAGCAAGAGCAATCATCGATGTAAACGGTAATGTAAGAATTTGTCTTTATGATTCAAAAGCTCAAAAAGGTGTAATCGGAGACTATCAAGAAATTGCTGCCGATGAAGACTTAAAAGCAAAAGAACCAGAAGGAGAAATCAAAGAAACTGTAAATGGTAAAGAAGTGATTAGATTAAAATATAGAAACATAACTGAATGTCCTGATGAATTCTATCCAAGTACAACAACTGAAACAACAACTAATTAGTA
>CAZVVV010000061.1:0-2733 GCA_964630725.1 uncultured Muribaculaceae bacterium | reverse complement strand
AATGTCCTGATGAATTCTATCCAAGTACAACAACTGAAACAACAACTAATTAGTATTAAAAAGAGTTTAAATAACTCTTTTTTTTTGATATAATTATTTAGGTGATACATATGGTATTTAGCAGTTCAATTTTTATATTTGGTTTCTTACCAATATTACTATTATTTTACTTTTTAAGTCCTAAAAAACTAAAAAATTATATACTTTTATTATTTAGTTTATTATTCTATGCTTTTGGAGGATTAAAATATCTATTTATAATGATGCTTGTAGTATTAGTAGACTTTCTAGGAGCCATTCTAATAGATAAATATAAATCTAAAAGAAAACAAATACTTATAATCACAATAATAATTAATATATTAGTATTAATGTTTTATAAATATACTAATTTCTTTATATCAAATATTAATACTATATTTAATATAGATATAAAACTATTAAACATAATAATGCCTATAGGAATATCATTCTATACATTCCAAGCAATGAGCTATGTAATAGACGTCTATAAAAAAGAAGTAAAAGTTCAAAAAAACTACTTACTATTACTATTATACGTTAGCTTATTTCCTCAACTAATCGCTGGACCAATTGTTAGATATCAAACTATTGAAAAAGAAATAACTAAAAGAAAAACAACATTCGAAGACATATCATATGGTATAGAAAGATTCATCCTAGGATTTGCTAAAAAACTAATCATAGCCAATCAAATGGGCAAATTAGCGGACATTATCTTCGCAGGAAATTATTCCTTTACAACATCATGGATCGGAGCAATAGCATATATGTTTCAAATATACTTTGACTTCTCAGCATACTCTGATATGGCAATTGGACTAGGTAGAATATTTGGTTTTCATTTCTTAGAAAACTTTAACTTTCCATATATGGCAAAATCAATCACAGACTTCTGGAGAAGATGGCACATATCCCTATCAACTTGGTTTAGAGACTATGTCTACATCCCACTCGGAGGAAATAGAAAAGGAATAAAAAGACAAATACTTAACATGAGTATAGTCTGGTTATTAACAGGATTCTGGCATGGAGCAGCATATAACTTTATTCTATGGGGACTTTACTATTTAATATTCCTATCACTAGAAAAATTTGTTCTATCAAAATACTTAAAAAAGACACCAAACATCCTAAAACACATCTATGCACTACTTATAATACTATTTGGTTGGGTTCTCTTTAGAGTAGATAATCTAAATCAATTCTATAACATAATAAGTGCAATGTTTAGCTTTGATATAACAACCATATCACTTATGGAATCACGTATATACATTGAAACATATTATATATATTTCATACTAGCAATCATATTCTCAACAAATATATACTATGTAATATGCGATAAATTTAAAGACAAAATAATATTTAATATTATAAAATACATAGGTCTAATAATCTTATTTATTATATCAATAATGTTCTTAGCACAATCTACATACAATCCATTTATATACTTTAGATTCTAAGGAGGAAACATGAAAAAAATAAAAACAATATTTATTATTACATTCATTCTTATAATATATACATTTATGATTATAACACTTACTAATAATAATAAAATAAGCACTGTAGAAAAAAGAACACTTACAACATTTCCACAAATTTCATTAAAAACATTAATAAATGGAACATACTTAGATACTTTAACAACAGCATTCTCAGATCAAATTGCTTTTAGAAATAAATTAGTTAAAGGATATTATTTATTTCAATTTCAAAGATATAATGGTGATGTAGTAAAAGGAAAAAATAATGAATTATATGCAGCATATCAAAGAATAAATAATGAAGAAACATACTTAGAAAATGTAAAACAAAGTACATACAACATTAATACAGTAGCAGACGAAGTAACACAAAATAATACTAAGTTTATATTCTTATCCATTCCAAGAAAAGATGCAGTAGAAAAAGATAATCTACCAAACAGTTACATCAGTAGTGATACTATTTATACTAAAAGTATAGATATAGTAAAACAAAATCTAAATAATAATGTTATCTTAATAGATGCATATGAACTATTTAATGATAAAAATATTAAGTATTATTATACAACTGATCATCATATAACACCTCGTGGAGCAAACATTATATATAATAAAATAAAACAAGTAACAAATGATAAAAGATTAAAACAAACCAATCTAGAAGATCTATATACCATAGAAAAAACAATTATAAATGGTTCATTTAATAATCAATTAGGACAAAGCATAAAACCCTCTTTAGAAGAACTTTATCTAGTACCTAAATTTAGTATTAACTATACTAGATATGAAGATCTAAAAGTATCAAATAAAAAAGTATATGGAAAAGGAAATACTTATGCAGCCTCTTATATGGAAGGAGACAATGCCTTTACAATTATTGATACCAATAGAGAAGAACTACCTAATATTCTATATGTAGGTTCATCATACACTAATATACTAGAAACATTAAGCGTTCATGACTTCAATAAAATGATTTCAATTGACTATAGACACAATACCAGTAAAAATAGTATAAACTATTATGTTAAAACTTATAATATAGATTATGTAGTATTTATTCCATCACAATCAAATGATGCATTCTCATATAATATGATTAAAAAACATCTAGGTATGTAAACAAAAAAAACTTTACTTTTGTAAAGCTTTTTTAGGCTCTACAAGTTTTACTGGGGTGGCAAAATAAGACTTTTTCCTTATATATCAA
>CAZVVV010000060.1:0-5984 GCA_964630725.1 uncultured Muribaculaceae bacterium | reverse complement strand
CAACCAGGATCATTTATTAGTCGCACCACCTGGAAGCGAAAAACATTGTCGCCTGGAATCATTTATTAGTCGCACCATCCAGAAGCGAAAAACATTTTCACTACTTTTGAAGTAGTACTGTAAGCATACTATATCTTTGTATAAATGTCAAATTAGTATACATTATAATATATTCAAATTACATAAAATATTTCTTTAGCTTTAGCTTGTATTTTGACATAATATTATAGAGCTGTTTATGAAAAAAATAAAGAAATAACAAATATAGAAAAAATAAATCACACATGTATTATTACGATAATAAATATTTCTTGTTTAAATAAGCAATTAGTGATAAAATATAGTTGGTGATTTTTTATGCATATAGAAATTAAAGATTTAGAAGTTTTAATAAATGATAAAAAAGTTTTAAATAAATTAAATCTTGAAATAAATCCAGGAGAAATCCATGTAATAATGGGTCCAAATGGAGTAGGCAAATCCACTTTATCTAAAGTTTTAATGGGAAGTGAAGATTACAAAGTAGAAAAAGGAGATATTCTTGTTGATGGTAATTCCATTAAAAAATTAAAAACTGATGAAAGAGCAAAACTTGGTATGTTTTTATCATTTCAAAATCCTATTGATATCGAAGGAGTCACTAATAGTGAATTTTTAAAAGTAGCTATTAATGAAAGAAGAGAAGAACCTATTGGACTCTATGATTTTATAAAAGAAATAGAGCAATCATTTGATGAACTAGATCTAAAAAAAGAAATGATGCATAGATCCGTTAATCAAAACTTTTCCGGAGGAGAAAAGAAAAAAAATGAAATACTTCAAATGAAACTTTTAAAACCTAAATTTGTTATATTAGATGAATTAGATTCTGGTCTTGATGTAGATAGTTTAAGAGTAGTATGTGATAATGTAAATAGTTATTTAAACAATAATCCCAATACATCAGTTCTTATGATTACTCATTATCAAAGAATACTTGATTATATAAAACCTGATTATATTCATATTTTAACAAATGGTCATATTGTTAAAACAGGAGATGCTACTCTTGCAAAAGAAATTGAAGAAAAAGGATATAAATCTTTTGATAACTGTGTTTCTTTAGTGAGTGAGGATTAATTTTATGAATACAATACATATAGATAACAATAATAATCTCACTAACATAACTATAAGTGAAGATACTAATATATTCTATAATAATGCTAAAAGTAATATAACTATTGAAGTATTAAACAATTGTAAAATATTTGAATATATAAAAGATTCCAATATAGAAACCAATTATAAAACAACCTCTTCTTTATATATAAATAGATTTGTTGTAGATTCAAGCGTTAAAACTAATATTGATTTAGACAAAGAAGAAATAGAACTTAATTATTATTATTCTAATATTAATATTTTAGATAATAAGTATGAAATAACAATAAATCATAATAAAGAAAAGACTATTAGTAATGTTATAAACCATGGAATAAACTTAAAAAATAATAAACTTGATTATATAATAAATGGTAAAGTATTAAAAAATGCTAATGGAGTTATTTGCAATCAAGATAGTAGGATAATACTTACTAATGATAATAATTGCTCAATAAAACCTAACTTAATAATAGACAATGATGATGTAATAGCAAATCATTCTTCTTATATTGGATATTTTAAAAAAGATGAAATATTTTATTTAAAGACTAGGGGAATTAATGAACTTGATTCAGAAAAGCTATTAGTTAGATCATTCTTAATAGGAAATATGGATATATCATATGAAGAAAGAAAAATAATATTAGAAAATATTGAAAGTCACTGGAGGTGATAAAATGAATCGTGATGATTTTAAAATACTAAATGATAATTTTATCTTTTTTGATAATTGCGCTACTACGTTAAAACCTAACACAGTAGTAGATGAAACTATTAAGTACTATACAGAATATACATCAAATGCCCATCGAGGAGATTATGATAATAGTATAAAAGTAGATACTTTATATGAAGAAACTAGAACTAAAGTAAGAAATTTAATAAATGCAGAAAGTGATAATGAAATAGTATTCACAAGCGGTACAACTCAGTCACTTAACTTAGTAGTATTTGGATTTATGAAATATAATTTAAAAAAAGGAGACGAAGTTCTTCTTACTAAAGCAGAACATGCATCAAACGTTCTTCCTTGGTTAGAACTTGCTAATGAAAAAGAAATAAAAATTAAATATATTCCACTTGATAAAGATCATAAATTAGATTATGATGAATTAGTTAAAATGATTAGTCCAAAAACAAAAGTAATATCAATAGCACATGTTACTAATACAATCGGAGACATTAGACCAATAGAAAAAATAGGAAAACTTTGTAAAGAAAACAATATATATTTTGTAGTAGATGGTGCTCAAAGCGTACCCCATTTCAAAGTTGATGTATTAAAAAATAATATAGACTTTCTTGCATTCTCCGCCCATAAAATGCTTGGCCCAACAGGAGTAGGAGTTCTTTATGGTAAATATGATTTATTAAATGAAACAAGACCAATTAACTTTGGTGGTGGTATGAATAATATATTTGAATCAACCGGAGAAGTAGAATATAAAAGCATTCCTACTAGATTCGAAGCTGGAACCCCTAATATAGCGGGAGTAATTGGATTTAATAGAGCAATTGATTATATTAATAATATTGGTTATGATACTATCAATCATCAAGAAAAAGAACTTAGAAAATATTTAATAGATAACTTAAAGAAAATAGATAATGTTATCCTATATAATGAAAACAGTGATACTGGTATAATTTTATTTAATTTAAAAGATATATTTCCCCAAGATACATCAGTTTATTTAAATACATATCATATATGTGTTAGAGCAGGCAACCATTGTGCTAAAATATTAAAAGATGAACTAGGTATTAGAAATACTTGTAGAATTAGTTTATATTTCTATAATACTAAAAAAGAAATTGATGTTCTTATCGAAGCATTAAAAAAATCAAAAAATATATTTGAAGTGGTGATATAATGGATAGTAATTTAAGAAGAGAAATAATACTTGATAATTATCAAAATCCTTTTCATAAAGAAACAAAAGAAAATTATTTAAAAATTAATACTAATAATGAATCATGCATTGATAATATTGATATATACTTTTCATTCGATGGTGATGTATTAAAAGACATAACATTTAATGGAGAAGCATGTGCTATATCTACTAGTGCTACATCAATATTACTTAGAAATGTAATAGGAAAAACTAAAAAAGAAATATCTAATATTTTACTTAATTATGATAATATGATAAATGAAAAAGAATATGATAAAGATTTACTAAAAGAACTTAATGTATATGATGAGATATATCTTCAACCTAATAGAAAAAATTGTGCTTTATTACCTGCAAATGCAATAAGAAAAGCTTTAGAACAAACAAAGTAGACTAAAAAGTCTACTTTGTTTTTGGTTTTATGATTAAATTATTCTCATAAAACATTAAATCATCACTAAAATCAGTTATATTAACATCATCTAGATATTTAGAAATACCTAAAGTAGTAATTGCCCATAATCCAAAGTTAGTGGCCATTTTGGGATCTGTTTTTGATATTTCCATACAACATTGGTTGATACTACTAGTTATTACGAGCAAACTTTGTAATTTTTCCTTTTCAGTCATATTGTCCTCCCTAAAAATATTATATTACAATAAACAAAAAGAAAAAAGACTAAATAGCCTCTTTAAATACTTCTTCATTAAATTTATGTTCCCCAACATTCAATTCTTGAAGTCTTTTATACTTAATAAGTAAGAATAAACTTTCTAAACGATCACTACCATCACTCATAATAGGATCATCCCATGTTAAATCTAAATGATACCAATCTTTATTAATCCCAACTAGATTCCATACATGAGTTTCACTAGACACTTTTATATTATTAATTTTAAACTTATATAAAAATACACTCATTAGATCAGCATAAGCACCACATGTACCATATTTATTTTTTAAAATATAATTAGCTTTATTATATTCTCCTTCAGGATTCTTATTTCTAATATCATCAGTAGCATATTTACTTCTATCAATAATATAATTATGAACAGTAGTAATCTTTTCTTTATTTGACATATTTTTATTTATTTTAGATTTAATTATTTTATCTGTTTCTTCATTAATATAATTAATTTCATCATCACTATATACTTTACTAATATTTAAAGTTATTTCTCCATATTTATTATAAGTAGTATCAATCTTATTAAATTGATTAAATGGATGAACAAAATTATTTATATAAGAAATTTCATCATTATCTAAATTTAAATTAATAATATCAGTTATACACTTTTCATAAGAAGAATCACAATAAAAAGTAAAAGTATCAGCACCACTATTAACTATTGTATATAAAACATTCAATAATTGCTTTTCATCCTTAACAATAAAATCATCAGTATTTTGAACAAACTCATAATTATTATCATTATAATATTCATTCTTATCTATTTTAATATTATCAAGTTTATGCATTACATTATTTCTATAAAAGATATATATATCATCTTTATAATAAGAACATACTCCAAGGGTTGAAATTACTACGATTAGACAAATTACTAAAGTAATTATAATAGTTTTTTTCAATTTTATCACCAAGTATATTGTACCAAAAAAAAATAAAGTAGGCAATCCTAACTTTATATTTATTTGTTTATTTTCATTAATTTAGATTTTTCTCTAGCAGCTTTATTAGCATGAATTAATCCATTTGAAGCATTCTTATCAATTAATTTAATAGCATTATTAACTGCTTCTTCTTTACCTTCATTATTTTTAATAGCAATTTTAGCTTTTTTAATAGCAGTCCTCATACTAGAAATAGCAGTCCTATTCATTTCTCTTTTCTTTGCATCAGTTTTTACTCTTTTCTTAGCGCTTTTAATATTTGGCATAATTTCACCTCACTTTTTTAATCAATAATAATTTTACCAAAAAAAAATAAAAAAATCAAATAAAATATATACTTTTTAATAAAAATATATAATTTTGTATTAAAATACTATGTTTTTTTATACTAATAATGGTGATAATATGAGAGAAATAGATTTATCTAAATACAAAATAAGAACAGATTTAGTCGCAGATATTATATCCAATGAGAAACTATCTAACATTTATGAAGAAAATGATGATATAAATGGTTGTCATATTAAAAGAATAAAACTTGATAAAGATAATGCTTTAAAAATAAATAAAAAAGAAGGTAACTATACTACCATATATTTTGATGATATAACTGATAAAAATAATTATGAAAATGTTTTAAATATATTTAAAAAAGAGTTTTTAAATATATGTTCATTTACACAAATAAAAGAAAGTGATACTTGCTTAGTAATAGGCTTAGGTAATGATAAGTCTACTCCAGATAGTTTAGGCCCTAAGACAATTAATAACATTGAAGTAACAAGACATATTTATGAACTTTTTAATACATTAGAAGACGGTTATAGAGTAGTATCCGCACTTAATCCTGGTGTAATGGGCACTACAGGAATAGAAACTAGTGACATAATACTTTCTGTTGTATCAAAGATTAAACCAGATTTTATAATAGTAATAGATGCTTTAGCAAGCGATTGCATAGATAGAGTCCTAAAAACTATACAAATAACTAATACAGGCATTAATCCAGGCTCTGGAATTGGTAATTCTAGAAAAGAACTTTCATCATCTGTACTTGGTATTCCCGTTATAGCAATTGGAGTTCCCACAGTAGTAGACGCTGTAACAATTGTATATGATACATTAAATTATATAGAAAAACATTTTAGTTATACAATAAATAATAAAAATAATTTAGTAAATAAACTTATTCCTAGTTCTAAAATTAATTATTTAAAAAATAATAATTATAATCTTAATAATGAAGAAAAAACTTATTTTCTTGGTGCAATTGGTAATCTAAATAATTTTGAAAA
>CAZVVV010000059.1:0-6043 GCA_964630725.1 uncultured Muribaculaceae bacterium | reverse complement strand
TGCAATAATAAAAAGAAATAGATTACTCTACTTCTTACATCATATCAAATAGTGATAATTGACTAGATTCTGGTAAATCTTTTAATATACCCATTAATCTCATTTTTTCTATTAAAGTGGAAGATAGTTTTCCTCTTTTTTGAAGATCTTCAATACTTAAGAAAGGTCCTTTTTCTCTTTCAGTAATTATATTATTTGCTACTGTTCCCCCTAACCCATCTAAAGCTCTAAATGGTGGAATAAGAGTTTTTCTATCTTCATCTATCATAAAATTCATTGAATGTGATTTTAATAAATCAACTGGACCAAATTTATATCCTCTAGCGGTCATTTCAAGAGCTACTTCAAGAGTAGATAATAAATCTTGTTCCTTAACAGAAAGTCCAAACTTATTTAAATTCATTTCATCATATTTTTCTTTTATTGCATCATATCCTGCTTCCATTACTTCTAAATCAAAAGCAAAACATTTTACTGAAAAGAATGTTGCATAATATTCTATTGGTCTATTAATTTTATACCAAGCTATTCTCCATGCTGCTGATACATAAGCTGTTGCATGAGCTTTTGGGAACATGTATTTTATTTTATCACATGAATCTATATACCAATCAGGAATACCAGTTTCTTTAAGTAAAACTTTATAATTATCCCATTTTTCTTTTTCTTTCTTTTTTTTCCCTTTACGAACTAATTCCATTATTTTGAAAGCATCAATTGGTTTTACACCATGATTACTTAAATAAACCATAATATCATCACGACATCCAATTACTTGACTAAATGGACAAATATTATTCCTTACAAGTTCTTGAGCATTACCATTCCATACATCTGTACCATGTGATAATCCTGATATTTTAACAAGTTCCGCAAATGTCTTTGGTTTTGTTTCTAAAACTATTCCAATTACAAACCTAGTAAATTCAGGAAGTCCTACACAACCTACTTCACATTCTATTTGTTCTGGTGTTACTCCAAGTGCTTTTGTTGATGTAAATAAACTCATTACTTCCTTATCATCCATAGGTATAGTAGTAGGATCTATTCCAGTAAGATCATATAACATCTTAAATATAGTAGGATTATCATGTCCTAATATATCAAGTTTTAATAGACATGATTCAATATCATGATAATTAAAATGTGTCGTAAACCATTCAGAATCATCTGAATCAGCAGGATATTGAAATGGAGTAAAATCATAAATATCCTTATAATCTGGAACTACTACTATACCACCAGGATGTTGTCCAGTTGTTCTTTTAATACCTGTAACACCCTTCGCTAAACGTTCTACTTCAAGCATCTTTATATCAGTAATTCCTTTATCTTCAAAATATCCCTTTACAAAACCAAATGCAGTTTTTTCAGCAACTGTACCTATAGTTCCAGCACGGAATACATGATCTTCTCCAAATAGAACTTTAGTATAATTATGCGCAACTGGTTGATAATCTCCAGAAAAATTAAGATCTATATCTGGTACTTTATCAGCATTAAATCCTAAGAATGTTGCAAATGGCATATCTTGTCCCTCTTTTTTAAACATTGTTCCACATTCACATTTTTTATCAGGAAGATCATATCCTGATGGATAATCTTTTCCATATGGTATTCCTTCTTCATTATTAAATATAGTCTTTTTACAATTAGGACAAACATAATGAGCAGGAAGTGGATTTACCTCAGTTACCCCAAGCATTGTAGCAACAAAAGAAGAACCTACTGAACCACGGGAACCTACTTGATATCCATCTGAGTTAGATTTTTCTACTAATTTTTGAGCAATTAAATAAATAGTATCAAATCCCCCATTAATAATACCATTAAGTTCTTGATCTAATCTTGTTTGAATTAATTCAGGAAGTGGATCTCCATATATAGAATGTGCTTTATTATAACAAATACTCTTTATAGTTTCCTGACTATTTTCAAATCTTGGGGAAAATGGTATACCATGTGTATCAGGTATTATTTCTACTTCTTCAATTAAATCTGCTACTGCATTAGTATTAGTAACCACTATTTCATAAGCTTTATCCTCTCCTAAAAAAGAAAAGTCATTTAACATTTCATTAGTAGTTCTAAAATACATACTAGGAATATCTTTTATATCCTTTTTATTAAGAGGATGCATTCCTCCACCAGGAACTTTTTGATTAACTATTATTTTTCTATAAATAGTATCTTCTTTATCCAATTGATGTACATCTCCAGTTGCTACAACCATTTTATTTTTAGATTCCGCTACTTCAATTATCTTTTTAATATTTAATAATACTTCTTCATTATTTTTAAAATCATCCAAATCAATTAAATAACTATATACATCAGGAGGTTGTACTTCAATATAATCATAAAAATTCATTAAATCTCCAAGTTCTTCTTCACTTTTACTTCTTGCTTGTCTAAATATTTCTCCATTTGCACAACTACTACCAATAAGTAACCCCTCACGAAGTCTTTCTATTTCAGAACGCAATATTCTAGGTGTTTTATATAAATACTTAGTATTTGCAAGAGAAACTATTTTAAACAAATTCTTTAATCCAGTTTGATTCTTTACTAAGATATTTATATGAAATAATTCACCAAACTTATGAATATCTTCTTTAGAAATTAAATCATCAATTTGATTAATCTTATATATTTGTTTAGCATTTAATTTAACAATCATTTTATGAAAAATCAATGCAGTCCCTTCAGCATCATAATCTGCTCTATGATGAGCATCTTCATCCCAAGGAATATCATATCTTTTAACAAGAGCAGAAAGTGAATGACGAGAAGCACTAGAATCTAAAACACGAGACAGTTGAAGAGTATCTAAAAGAACATTTTTATATTCACCAAGATTATATTTTTGATAAGCCATTTCCAAGAACGATGAATCAAACTTAGCATTATGAGCAACCATAGGTAAATCCCCATACCACTCAATAAACTCTTTAACAGCTTCCTCTTCAGTTGGACAATCCACTAACATATCATCTGTTATATTAGTTAGCTTTATAATATGTGGTTGTAATTTAACCCCAGGATTAATCAATCTATCAAATCTATCTATTATTTCACCCTTTTTAATTTTAACAGCCCCAATTTCAATAATAGAATCTCCTCCACCAGCATTAAATCCAGTAGTTTCAAAATCAAATACTACATAAGTATTATCCATTAAATCACTTTCATCAGGTCTTTTAACTAAATCAATATCATCATCTATCATAGATAGTTCTACACCATATAATATTTTAATTTCATCTTTATGATGAAAAGCTTCAGGAAATGTTGGAATACCATTATGATCAGTAATAGCTAAAGCTTTATGACCCCATTTAACAGCACGTTTTATAAGATTTTTTACATCCACTACTCCATCCATTTGACTCATCATAGTATGAGCATGTAATTCTACTCTTTTAACAAGAGCATCATCCATTTTTATTTCTTCTTCCTTTTCAATAAATTCAATAGTTCTAGCATTTAATACTAAGTCATTATAAAAAGTATTATTCTTTACATAACCATTTATTCTAATCCACATTCCTTCCTTAAACTTAGCAAGCGTATCATCATATTCTTCTTGTGAATTAAGAAATAGCCTTACATACATACTACTCTTAAAATCAGTAGTTTTTAATGTAATAGAATTAAAACCTTTCTTAGTACTAGGATTAATTCCAAATATTTGTACTTCAACATTAATATCATTAATCTCATATGTAATACCACTAAGAGGAGTAATATTTCCTTTTACTTCTCCAAAAAGACCAGTTTTTCTACGATAATTAGCTCTTTCATATTTAGGTTTAAACTCATTATTATAACTAGATTTATTATTAGAATTATTATTATTTTTTTCTACATAAGAAACATTATAATAATCATTTTTAATACTATTTTTTATTTCATTAGCTTTCTCTTCATTTAATCTATATTCCAATTCATTAAATCCATAATTTTTTAAATATTCATTAATTTCACTAAGCTTATTATTTAGTATATCAATCTCACTCTTATTATAAACCTCAATATAATAAGTATCTGAATCATTTACTAACCTATCACTAAATAAATTATAATAAAAATTATTATTATTAGAAAGAATTAATATATTTTTATAATACTCATTAAGTAATTTATAATCTATTTCATCAACACTTATATATAAATTATATTTATAATTATTCTTAGTATATTCTTTTAAACAAGATAAAAAGCAATTAATTGCTTCATATCTAAAATTAGTATTATTTTTTATATAAATATCCCATTGTTTTTGAGAATCAATGACTACTATTTTATTTATTGAAGTATTATTAAAGTCCTCATACATAGACTCTGGATAATTAATTTTATCAAGTAAATTCTTTATTTTTTCACTCACAATAATACCTCCCTAAAAAAGAACTATAATACTTCGATATCTTCGATTTGAACAGTTCTTATTCTCAAAACCTTTCTTTTATTTTTAATTATAAAACCTATAAACGTAACTAAGTCAACATAACAAAGATGCTTATCATATGTATAATCATTTACATTGAAAAAAATATTATCCCTTATCATATATTTTTGCATATCCTCTTGCTTAACCCCTAAATACATTAACCAATAAGGATAAATCTTTTCCTTTAAAGAACGTAAATTCTTCTTACCCATTGAATATTTAGACTCTTCAGTAACTCTTGTATATAATTCATTAGTAAGAGCTAACTCCGCTACTGCATCAACTATATCTCTTTCACTTGTCTTTATATTATTTAAATCATTTTTTATTATTTTGTACATTAAATAAGTTAGAAAATTATCCTTATCACGCATACTAACTTTTTTACCAATAGTTATTATATTAGTATCAAAATCTGTCTCTATAACATCCAAACTAGGATGAACAACACATATTTTATAATTATCACGTGTATCATATCTTAGTATACTATTTAAATGCTTCATATATTTTTTTCTATTCTCATCCCATATTTGAAGTAAAGTATAACGATACTGACTTGTTTCTTTTTTAATCTTTTTAAATATTGGAGATGTTTCAACCATATTATAAATACTATCATCATCAGGTATAAAATCATCAAGTTCCTTTAAAATAATCTCTTTATCTTTATGAACTAAAGTATATCCCTTTTTATAATCCATCCATAGTTTTTGTTTTAATTTATGCACTTCCATAGACACTGAAGACTGATATAACAAATGCCATATAAGTAAGTGTTTGTTTATTATAATATCCAACTTCATACAAAATCACCTTATATATATAATATCATAATATGAAATATTTAGAAATAAAAAATAAAAAAAATACGAAAAATATCGTATTACTTTTTAATAATTTTTTTATAAATACCCTCATCACTAGAATCAATCATATTATAAAGTTTTCTAATATTTATTTTAGATAATTCTTTTCTTAACTTATCAAGCACTTTAATATCATTTAAATCCTTTACATATAAATTAGTAGTAACAAAAGTTTTATATTCAAATGGTTTATCATTATACTTATTAGTGCATTTATTCATCATTAATAAAACTATAACATAACTAGCATCTTTAAGAGTAAGATCACTAATATAAACCTCATCATAATTATCAAATGAAGAAGGATTAACTTCCTTTCTAGAAGACAACCCTCCATCAGTAATTATAAGCGTATCAATAGCATTAAACTTAATAGTAGTACCTAAATGATCATAATACTTTATCGCCCTTAAAAACGAAATAATTTGATCATCACTATATTCTTCAATTATTACATTATCTGTTGTCATTATTTTTGTACCTCCGGTAATGTATTATTCTACTATAAATAAAACTAAAATGCAATTATTATTTTATTTTTATCTTCCTCCAGAAGAACCTCCTCCACCAAAGGAACCTCCTCCACCTCCACCAGAAGAGAATCCCCCTCCTCCAGCTGAGTATGATTCAGCAGCACTTCTAGCAGAGTCAGCACTTGATATTCCAGTTGTATAAAACACATTCATAAGTACAATATCATTATACATATCATCAGTAATAA
>CAZVVV010000058.1:0-6055 GCA_964630725.1 uncultured Muribaculaceae bacterium | reverse complement strand
TTCTTGTTAACAAATCTATTATTTGAGTATCAGGATTTTCTATTGTATGATACATTATAAATATAACAAACGTTTCCATAACAGTCGTAAAAGTAAGTCCAGGATTCTTTTGTTGTATAATCGTGGACACTACAGATAAAATAATAAATATTATAATCGGAGCATACTTCTTTTGAAATATTCTTTTTATATTAATAATAATTAAAATACTCCAAAAAACTATAAACACTGTAGCAATAAAATATATTATATTTATACCAATTCCTGTTGAATAAATATAACCATTAACATTATGAAACTCTATTGGAAAAAGTAAAACCATAATTATTATGAATGCAAAAGATATATAACTTATTTTAGATATCTTATTATAAAACACATCTATTTCTTCTTTTTTATAATGATTAACTTTATAAAACAAATATATTGTATAAAGATTAAAAAGTGCAATAAATATTAATAAATATGTTAAATATAATCTATTAAGAAACTGAGGCAAAAAAGGCAAATTATTAGACACAGTAAAATAACATAATAACTCTAATATTAACCCAATCAAATTCAATGTAATCATTTTATAAAACAATTTTGTATCAATCGAAGGTACATACTTTTTTCTATAACTAGATATATTAATAAATATACTATAGAAAATACTTAATATTATAAAAGATATAGCAACATTCATATAAATCACCTACTATAAAAATTATATAACAAAAAAGAAGAAAAAAAAAGAAGTTTTTATAACTTCTTAATTTTAATACTATTCTTTTGACTCTTCCTTATAACAGCATCCTTTTCTAATTTAACAATATCAGTTTTTCCTATTACAGTCTGTGGCAATTTATCTACAAAATATATTTCAACCGGTCTTGAATAACTACTTATCTTTTGACACATTTCATTAATTCTTTCACGTATCTCATCAACATCAGTTAAACTAGAAACAACATAAGCAACTGGTACACTAGACTTCTCATCATCTGGTATACCCACGACTGCAACATCATCAACTCCTTCAGTTTCCATTATACAATCCTCAATCACATCTGGAAAGAATTTTATCGGAGCACCATCATCACCAATAGTTAAATGTATTCTTTTCATTCTTCCTAAATGATGCAAACCATCATATTCATCAATCTTTCCATAATCACCAGTATGAATCCATCTTATTCCATCACTATGCACTCTAAATATTTCATCAGTTGCTTCCTTATTATTCATATATCCCTTAGAAAGAGTAGGACTAGTAAGACATATTTCTCCCTCTTCACCACGATTAAGTTCTTCATCACTTCTTATAATATTTCCTTCTTCATCAAAATCAACTTTTACAATCTTAATATTACTATTAACAAGAGGAATAGTTCTATATTGCCCATCTCCAACATAATGATCATAAGCTGCACTAGATATTAACTCATTCATTCCATATCCATTCTTTATTACTGTATCAGCACCATGATTTACTAACCATTCATTAAACTGTTTTATTTCTTCAAGAGTCATAGCTTCTCCACCATAACATATTTCTTTTAAATTAGACAATTTAATATTATCAAATCTTTTATCTTTCATCATACCTTTAAAATATGGTGCAATTGCCATAAAAGTCGAAGGATTATACTTCTTAAATAAAGGGTAAATATCCATAGGATCAAATTTAGGATGAAGCACTAAGTTTACCCCCATACGAAGTGGCATATGCATATTATTACATAAACCAAACCCAATATTCATAGGCAAAACTGTTACAATACTATCTCCCCTTTTAATAGAATCAATCGTACTTTCATATTGATGAACCATTGCGTTAAAATTATTATTCGTAGCAAGAACAGCTTTAGGAAAACCAGTAGTTCCACCAGTATGAAGTATAACAGCTGTATCATCAAAATTATAATCTGCACTTGATACATCACCCAAATACTCCTTAGCATACATAAGTAATGCTTTATCAAAATAAATTGGATTATTAGAATCTTGAAGACTTTTCTTTATCTTATTAACATTACCCTTCATAAAATCACTAACACTTTTAATAACTTTCAAATTCTTAGGCAAATAAGTCTTCGGAGATACTAATATTGTATTCTTAACATTAGCTTTCTTCAATACATCTCTAAACTTCCCATAACTTTCATCAAAAATAATAACATTCTTAACCGGAGTCTCACTAAGATAATAAGCAAACTCTTCAGATGAAGCCATTGGTGTAATCATATTCGGAATAGCACCAATACTATTTAAAGCATAAAAAGAAACCAATCCATCAATAAAATTAGGTGAGCTAATTGGAACAAACTCACCCTTTTCTATTCCCATTGCTTTAAACGCCCTTACAGCAGTATCTATAAGCTCAAAAAACTCTTTATATGTCAAAGAATTACCATAATATGTAACAGCAGTATCATTTATATGATCTCCTAAATTATTTTCTTTCATATAATCAATAATTTTCATATCTTTTACAGTACTATTTATTGCTTCTTTATTATAATATTTTAAAAACTTTTTTTCTTGCGATGGTTTTACATTTTGCATAATTTCATCCCCTTAAAACAAAATTATGGCATAATTATACCATAATTTAACTATTTTGTAAAGAAAATTAACTAACAATCTTAGTACCAACCCTACCATCTATAACATCACTTAAACTATCAATATCTGAAGAATTATATATATACATAGGAATCTTACACTTAACAAGAGCAGCAAGTGCTTCAATATCAAGTATCATTAAAGAAGAAACCCCTTGTTGTATCGATATATCAAACAATTCCTGATGAGTTAATACATCAAACTTTTTAGCATCAAACTTTTTAGGATCCTTATCATAAACACCATCAACATTTTTAGCCATTAAGATGTATGAAGCATTATATGAAATAGCTTTAGAAACAGTAGTCATATCAGTAGATAAATTAGGAACTCCTAAACCTCCTCCAAAAACAATTACATATTTATTTGATAAATCAGATAAAACAGAAGAAACATTCTCTTTTTCTATCATCCCAGGTATATCAAATGAACCATAGCATTTGCTTTTAACACCACACTTATTAAGATAAGAACTAATAGCCATAGCATTCATCACAGTAGCAAGCATTCCTATATTATCAGAAACAACTTTATTAATATCAAGATCATTTCTACCTCTCCAGAAATTACCTCCCCCTACTACTAAAATAACTTCATTATCCAAAGACAATTCCTTAACTTGAGCAAGAACTCTATCAAGCATCAAAGAATCAATGCAACCATTTCCACTCAAAGATTCACCACTAATTTTTAAAACTACTCTCATACTTACACTCCTACAACTTAATATTATTTATTTCATCACCAATAACATCTTTAATTTGTTTTAAATGTCCTGGATTTTCCTTATTTAGTAAATAATTTTGAACAAGGCCATAACTAGGAAACTCATTTCCTTCAATAATACAAGGCCCATCATTAGTAATTGCAACATCCCATCCAATATACCTAATCTCAGGAACTAACAACGCAGCCTCCTTAACCATTGAATATGCTTCCTTAACAAATGGAATCTTATCTATACTATTAAAATCAAATCCAGTAAGAGGATGCTTATCATAAATAACACCATCATCATCAATAAACTTACAAAGAGGTTTACCATCCTCACTAAGTCTCATATAAGAATCCCTACACTGAATCGCAGGATTAAGATCCAAACTAATCCTAAAAGAATTAGCAATAACATGACAAACACCATCTTTATATAAAGTAATAATTCTAAAAGTATTAACAGCATTAGGATTAATCTTATTAACATAATCATGTTGCTTTATTTCTTCTTCAAGTAAATATTGACCATTCTTAATTGCATTATCTCTAAAAGAAGAAATATCATCAATTTCACTAACAACAACCTTTTCAATATTTTGTCCTCCAAAAGATGTCGTAGGCTTTAAAAACACATTCTTTTTACCCTTTAAAAAAGCCTTAATATCTGAAACATCAGACCTTCTAATATCTAAATAATCACGTCCTAAATACTTACCATATATTTGATTAAAAACTAACTTATCATTCATAACCACTCTATAAGGTCTAGGATTAAGATAACCAATTACATTAATAAAATTCTTCGAAGTAACAAAATCTTTCTTCTTTTCTTTTGTAAGATTAATATAATCACTCTTAAAATAATCAGTATAACCTATCTTATACTTAAGAAAATTCCTAATCATATCAAACTTAACATAAGAAACCGACTTATTATTTTCCTTTGCAATATAATTAGCAAGAAGATTAAGTCTATCAAAATTAATTTCTCTAAACTTATTAACAAATATTTTAAATGTTCCCATCATTTCACACTCCTTTTAAATCTATCAGGTAACAAATCATTCAATATATCATAAAAAGTTCCTTGTTTTATAGTAACTCCAAAATAAATAAGAAGTCCCACTCCAAAATAAAGACAAGCATATAAAACAGACATCAATCTATTATTTAAACTATCTGGTATAAAACATTTAAATAACATAGATACTCCAACAAGAATAACAAAAGGTATTAAAAGTCTTAAAACAGTTATATAAATACTCTTAAAAGATAACCCTTCCTCTTTCTTTAAATAATATAAAGTAATAAAACAAATAGTCATAAAACCAATTATACTAGATACCATTGCCCCATAAACAGGATATACTCCAAGCTTATAGAAAACTATCATAAGAGGAGCATCAAGTATTGCATTCAATAAAACTCCAATTATAACACTCTTATATAAAACCTTAAACTTATTCATAGCCTGTAAACTAGAACTACATACATTCTCTAAAGAAGCCGCTACCGCTACAAAAATAAACAACTTCATAGTAAGAGGTCCATAATAACTATGTCCATAAAACACATTCCAAACTGTACCAGAAAATATACTAATAAGTATAGCAAGAGGCATTCCAATATAAATAACAATTAAAATAGCTTTATTAAAAGTATCATTAAGACTCTTCTTATCCTTACCAACAAAATGCCTTACCAAATTAGGTATTAAACTAATTGCAATACCAGTGGCAATCGAAGTAATAATCATCTGAAGCTTTTCACCCCAAGTTGAATAAGTACTAATAATAGTCTCAACAACATCCTGTGAATAACCTACTACATTATATAAAACACGATTTATAATAATTACATCCACAAAAGTATAAACACTATATAAAAGACTTATAACAATATATGGAAAAGCATAACTAATAATCTTTTTAATAATCTCTTTATCAGAAATATCATCCTTTTTAGAATCATTAACAAACAAACTATCATGATCTTTTTTCAAATAATGTCTTATATAAATTCTTGAACCAATCGCACCAACAAAAGCACCAAAAACTGCTACCGTAATCGCTGTAACTTCACTAAGTTTCAATAAATATATAACAACATAACTACCAAGAACCACTACCAAAACACGTACTAACTGTTCAATAACTTGACTCCATGAAGTAATAGAAATATACCTATGACCCTGTAAATAACCACGAGCAACAGAAAGATATGGAACAGTAAGTATTGCAAAAGATATCGAACGAATAACTAAACTAACATCCTGTACTGTATTCCCACCAGTAGCATCACCAATAATAAACTTAGCAATAACCGGAGCAAAAATCATTAATAAAAAGAATATTACTATAGACAAATAATTAATAAACTTAATTGATATATAAAACATTCTAGTCTTAGCCTCTTTCATATTTAGAGTCTCATACTCACTAGTAAGCTTACTTATCGCCGTAGGAATTCCCGCCGTAGAAATAGATAAAAAAATTGCATAAATAATATAAGCATAACTATAAAGAGCTCCTGCTTGTTCTCCAATAATTGCATAAAAAGGAATAACATATAAAAGGCCTAAAATCTTAGATAAAAAAATACAAAATGTTGCAATAAAAGCTCCTCTTTCAAACGATAATTTCTTCATAAATCTCTCCCATTTAATTTCTATAAACTAGTATACCACTTAAAATTAATATTTAAAAGTTTATAAATAAAAATAGACACACTA
>CAZVVV010000057.1:0-6114 GCA_964630725.1 uncultured Muribaculaceae bacterium | reverse complement strand
TTACCTAATCCAATAATTGATACTTTAATTGAGATTTTTTCTTTCTTATTTATTGCAATAGTTCCTTTAGATATTATTACATCTTCTTGTTTTATTTTAATGTCATATTTATCTTTTTGTTTTGTAATAATTATGTTATATGTTTCTTCATCTTGTTTTAATTCTACTTCATATCTAACTACTTCTTTTAAAAGCCCTTTGCAGTATATTGATAATGTCATAGTAGTATTACTTTGATTATCAAATGATATTTCATCAATTAGATCTTCTATTTCTTCTTTTGTATTTTTATTTTCTGATATAGAGTTAGATGCTTTAATAAATTCTTGATCATCTTTTAAAGATGTTAAAAAATCTTTTGATATTTTTGCTAGTTTTTCATCATTTAATTCCATTGATATTTTTGTTGTTTTTGTCTTTTTATCATCGATTGTAATTGTTTTATTTTCTGATTTTAAGTATTCTTTTTTTAAAGATTTTTGAAATGCTTTATTAACACTTTTAACAATTGTTTTGCTTTCTTTTGTATTTTTTGTGTTATTGAATATATCATCATAGTCTTCTGATAAATCAATATTTATATATTTATCAAATACCCCAGGTAATTGTACAAAACTTTGTTTATCTTGCATGTAGATGTTGGCATCAATTAATTTTTCATTTTTATATGTTGTTTTTAATTCTGTTTGCAATATTTTATTTTCTGTATCCATTTTGTAGTTAGCCGATACTGATATGCCATTAAAAGCATCAATCATTTCTTTTAATGTTTCATCGTTTGATTCAATGTTATAGTCAATTTCTAAATTACCTGATATTTTTTTTATTTTTTCTTGTTGTTCTATTTCTTCAGTTATATTTTTTGTTAGTTTATTGGCATTATATTTTATTGCTAGTAATGGATTGCTATTTATGTAAAAGTAAATTATTACCACTGATGCAATTAATAGTAATACTACTGATAGTAATATTAATAGTAATTTGCTTCTCTTTTTATTTTTTTCAAAACTTACTATTTCATTATTTTCCATATTAAAAAACTCCTCTTTCCTTATTTTATGTCTTTATTTTATCATATATTTATTAGACTTTCAACTAACTGTTTATATAAAAAAGAAGAGGCTTTTACTCTTCTTCAATTAAACCATAGTCTTTATTTTTTCTTTTATAAATTACTGCAAATTTATTTGTATTAATGTCTTTAAATAGATAGAAATCATGTCCTAAAAGTTCCATTTGAAGAATTGCTTCTTCTTCATCCATTGGTTTTAGTTCTACTTGTTTTCTTTTTATAATTTTATTTTCATCTTCTTCAACATTAAAGTTTGAAAAATCATAATCTAGGTTAAAATCACTTTTTTCTTTTTGTTTTTTGCTATTAATTCTTGTTTTATTTTTTATTATTTGTCTTTCTAATTTATCAATAGCAGTATCTATTGTAGCATAGAAATCTTCTCCTGTTTCTTCTACTCTTAATGTGTATTTTTTAAGTGGAATTGTGATTTCTACTTTTTGCTTTACTCCTTGTTTTTTGAATAAAATATTACTTTGTACTTGTTCTTCATGTTCCAAATACTTTGAGAGTTTATTTATTTTGTTTGATGCGTATTCTTTCATCGCATTTGTTATTTCAAGTTTTTCTCCTCTTATTTTTAAATCCATAATATCATCCTCCTAATAATATTCTAACATTTTTTTATAACTAAATAAATAGTTTAGAAAAAGTTTGACTTTTATTGACAAAATAAAAGCTAAATATTTTTATTTATACATAAGAAAATCAGGTTGTTATTAATAAACCTGATTTTTAATAGTTGTAACAATTATAAAGCCAATAATTCTTTTTGTTTTAGTAAAATTACATTTATTGCTTGAAGCCCTTTACATGTTTCTACTATTTGGAATGTAACATAGTCACCTTCATTTAGGGTTTTATATCCTTCCATTTTAATAGCAGAATAATGAACAAATACGTCTTCATTAGGTTTATAGTCAATGAATCCAAAACCTTTTTCATTGTTAAACCATTTTACAAAACCTGTCATTCGTTTCACTTCTCCTTCCCTACTATTTTTTTACCGCTTTCTTTTAATATATCTGTTTATTATGTGTGTAATTTAATAGTATCACAAATATGATTTATTTTTTATTTTGTACCTTGTTTGGTAGAAATTATGTCTTGTTCTGTAAGAACTTTTAATAATTCTTTCTTTTTGTCTCTTGAAATCATACTTGTTTGGTGATGATTGGTGAAACTAATTATTCCATTAACATGGTCGTATGTTTTTATTTCTTTTATATTAACAAAAACACTTCGATGAACCATTATGAAATTTTTATTAAGTCTTGTCTTTATATTATTTAATGTTTCTTTAATTACGTATTTTCTATTTTTACATGTAATTTGAGTATATTTTGAGTTCTGTAATTTTTCTATACAAACAATATCAGATAATGGTACTAAAAATAGCACTCCATTTTGTTTAAAGTAAAACATGTTAGAGTCTTGTAAATACATGTTTTTTAACTCTTTTATTGTTATCATTAGATTTGTTGGCATATTATTACTTTCTATTATAGTAGTCATTATATTATATCTTGATAGCTTAAAATTCTTATCAAAATTAATGATAATAATATATGACTGATAATCATTTTTTTCTTTTCTTATATAATCAACAATTGACTCTGTATTTATTGTTTGATTATTTTCAATTATATAAATATTTTTTGTTCTATTGTTCTCAGCATACTCTTTCATATTATTAATATCATTGAATTTATAACTATGATATTCTAATTTTGAACTAAGTAGTGATTCACTGATTATACTTTCGTATTTTTTTATATTTTGATTATTACAGCCTAAAATGATAAAATTCATGACTTTCTCCTGATTAAATATTTTTTTATTTTTGGGAATTAAGACAACTTTATTATTTCTTAATTATTTTTAAGAATGCTTGTTTATGAAAATTATTTATACTTCTAACTGAATAGTGACTTCGGCTCTTACCATGCCTTTTGAAATCCATAACATCCGCTATAAATGTTAGATTTTGATGGTACCAATAAATTCTTATTATTATTTCTTTCTCATAACTTTTCAATTCTTTTTGATCGCATAGTTCTTCTATTTCTTTTAATGATTTTTTAATAATCAATGCTCCGACGCCTAATCTTTTTGGCATAATTCATCTTCCTTTACTACTATATAATGCATGTATATTGATAACATAACTCCCATGATTACACATAAGAAAACACTTGTGTATATACTAGGAATTAACCATGTTATCATGAAAAATAATGTCCAAGTAAATGTTGTACATGTTATTGTTGAATTTAAATGAAATGTTTCTCCTAAAAAACTTCTTGTAAAGAAAAAGCCTATCAGGAAAAATGCTAATTCTGCAAATGCATCATTGAAATATGCAATAACAAATACTCCAGCTGTTTGAAGCAATTGTAATGGTATAGTAATTCCATAAAATATGATGTTTTCAATTGTCTTTTCTAACTTGGACGCTGTCTCTTGTGAGAAATTTTCTATTGTTGTGGTGTCATTAAACCAAATACCATTTTTCTTTTTTCTGGCATTCTTTTTTTGTTTTTCTTTTTCTTTTTCTTTCATATTATCCCCCTCATATGGATTTTTTGATAAATAATAGTGGGACCCCATTTACTATTATTTACTCTTAATTATTTTGCTAATTTTTTAGCTATTTTTTTGGCAAGGTTACTTTCTTTTTTGAATTGTCCCCACCATAGGAAACTATGACCCATTTATTTCTCTCCCCTTTTTTAAATAAATTTCTTTTGCCAGTATAATTATTATCATTATTATGAAAAAATCGATACCAAGCAATATTTGTGTTAAGTTGTTTGTCAAAGTATAATCTATATTTTTTATTTTATATAAATAACAAATATATTGAATAATGGCATTTAATACATATGAACTTATTGTATAAATAATATACTTTTTTTCTTTTCCAGAATATAAATAGCAAAATATTAATACATATAGTATCATAAATATTTGATTAGCCAAATATCCAAGACTCATATAAACTATAATATTAAATATTAGGTATAATATGGAGTATGGAAATATTTTTTTAAACTCCTTCACTCTAAATATCATAAATACTATTGTGTAGAAGTTTAATAGTACCATCAGATATGAAGCCAAGTACTCCAACACTTTGTGAGAATTAATTTTTTGTAGGTTGTCTACAGTTATCTTATAATACGGTAATCCTAGACTGTCCAGCGCTGTATTAAAAACAATCATACATACCATAATTATTAATAACCATATTACTACTTTAGCAACTTTTTCATTAACACCTAACCATTTAAAAAATTCTTTCATAAACAACCACATCTCCACTATAGCACAGATTAAAATATCTTTCGCGCAATTTTTGAAATTTTTTTATTTTTTTTTATTTTTTTTTACTTTTTTTGGATAATTTCCCCTTTTTTCGATATTATTCTAGCACTTTGCAGACAAAAAGAAAAGAGAAAATTGTTATTTTTTCTCTTTGTTAGCCGGTTGTTTATTTTTATCTGATATTATTCCGGTCCTGAATATTATCCATGATATTAATGCTAATATTGTAATATAGACATAAATACCTACTTTTTTGTCTCCGATTATATATATAATTGATGCTATTGCAAATAATATATCCATAGCGTATATTGCTAATACTGTATTTCTATGTGATAAGCCTAAACTTAATAGTTGGTGATGTAAATGACATTTGTCTGGCATATATATTGGCTGATGTTTTATGCTTCTTCTTATTATTGCAAATAATGTATCTAGGATTGGTATTCCTAAGATTAATATTGGAACAAATAGAGAAATCATTGTTGCAGTTTTGAATCCTAGTAATGATATCACCGCAATCATGAAGCCTTGAAACATAGAGCCAGAATCTCCAGAGAAGATTTTTGCTGGGTAAAAGTTATGATATAAGAATCCTAAGGTAGAGCCTAACATTATAAATGCTAATGTTATGTTTAATGCTCCCATTGTTCCTTTAATAAAGGCTATTATTCCTATTGTTAAGTAAAATATTGCACATGTTCCACTTGATAGTCCATCTAGTCCATCGATTAAATTTATTATATTTATACATCCTAATATAAATAGAATTGTTAATGGATATGAAAAAATACCAAAGTTTATGTATAGTCCAAATAATGTTACTTTATTTAATAAAATATTGCCATAGAAAATTACTATACATGCTGCGATTATTTGTCCAATTAATTTTGTTTTTGCATCTAATGGTTTTATGTCATCTATTACTCCAGTTAAAACTATAATAAAACTTCCTATTAATATTGAGTTCATTTGAGTACTTTGAACTCCGAATAGCATATATCCAAATAGAAAACCTAAAAATATACCTAATCCTCCGAGTCTTGGCATTGGTTTAGTATGTACTTTTCTTTTATTTGGAATATCCATTGCTCCAATGTGAATGGCTATTTTTTTAATATAGAATGTTATTGCTAATGTTATTATTAAACATGTTAGTACTATGAATAGTATATGCAATTGATTGTTAATGTCTAGCATTTTAATCACCGCCTAAGTTAATTATATCATATTTTTACTTATTTCAACAAAAAAGAACAGGTATTAGTCTATGTAGTATATTTTATCTAACATTATTCCTGTTCCTTCTGCTACACATGCAAGTGGATTTTCTGCTAATTTAACTGGTACTTTTAGTTCTTCTTCTAATAGTTCTTTTAGATTTTGAAGCATAGCTCCTCCTCCAGTTAACATTATTCCATTTTCTATGATATCTGATGCTAGTTCTGGTGGTGTTTGTTCTAGTACTACTTTTATCATTGATATTATTTTATTAATGCTGTCTTTTAATGCTTCTTCTACTTCGTCACTTGCTATGGTGATGGTTTTTGGAAGTCCACCTATTAAGTCTCTTCCTCTTATTTCTAATTTTTCTTTTTTTGTACTTTTTACTGTTCCTATTTTTATTTTTATATTTTCTGCAGTTTTTTCTCCAATTAATAGTTTATATTTATTTTTTACATATTCTATTATATTTTCATCGAATGTGTTTCCTG
>CAZVVV010000056.1:0-6129 GCA_964630725.1 uncultured Muribaculaceae bacterium | reverse complement strand
AAGATCATTTTATAAAAGATGGATTTAAAGATTGTATTGTTTTAAATGATGATAAAAAAACTTTAGAAGAAACACTAAATAAACATATTCGAGGTTAAGAAGAAAGCATTTAGTATAAAAGAACCATATGCAACACTACTAATGAAACAAATAAAATATATAGAATTAAGAACTTGAAAAACTAACTATCAAGGAAAAATATTAAATCAGTAAAACACATCAAAGTTAAGGGACAACTTGCCATTGAATTATAAAAAATAGCAAAAACACTTGCAAAATTCATATATTTATAGTATATTATTATTGTTCCATTTCTTGGATAGATGAAAATCCTTATTTATCTAGGTTCTGGTGAAAATATATAAGGAGGTAAATAAAATGGCTTTAAGTGTAGAAAAGAAACAAGAAATTATTAAAAACTTCGCAAGAGGTGAAAAAGATACAGGTTCTGCTGAAGTACAAATAGCAATCTTAACTGAAGAAATTAAAAACTTAACAGAACACTTAAAAGAACACACTCACGATTACCATTCTAGAAGAGGTCTTTTAAAAAAAGTAGGACAAAGAAGAAGTTTACTTAATTACTTAAAAAATAAAGATGTTACTAGATATCGTGAAGTTGTTAAAAAATTAGGATTAAGAAAGTAGGCACTATTTTTTAGTGTCTTTTATTTTAGGGAGGAAAATATGAAAAAAACATTCGAATACGACTTTCGTGGTCGTAAGATAATTGTCGAAGTAGGACAATTAGCAAAACAAGCAGCATCATCTTGCTTAGTAAGATATGGAGATACAGTAGTATTAACCGCAGTAACAAACGGAAAAGAACCAACAACTGGAGACTTCTTTCCACTTATGGTACTATATCAAGAAAAACAATATTCAGTTGGTAAAATACCTGGTGGTTTCATAAAAAGAGAAGGAAGACCAACAGAAAACGCAACACTTGCTGCTCGTCTAATCGATAGACCAATTAGACCACTATTTAAAGAAGGGTTCAAAAACGAAGTACAAGTTGTAAATACAGTTTTATCTGTTGATACTGCTAATTCACCAGAAATGACTGCACTATTTGGATCAAGCTTAGCACTATCAATAAGCGATTTACCATTTTTAGGACCAATTGCATCAGTAGTTGTAGGAAGAGTAGAAGGAAATTTTGTAATAAATCCAACACCAGAACAACAAGAATTAAGCGATATCTATCTTACAGTCGCAGGTACAAAAGATGCAATTAATATGGTTGAATCATCAGCAAAAGAAGTATCTGAAGAAGACATGCTTGACGCATTAATGTATGGACATGAAGCAATCAAAGAATTAATAGCATTCGAAGAACAAATAATCGAAGAAATTGGAAAACCTAAAAAAGACTATCCAATCATTAAAATAGATGAAGAAATAAACTCAAAAGTAAGAGACATGATTACTGTTAAAATGCTAAATGCCATTCAAATTGAAGAAAAACTAGCACGTCAAGACAAAATAGATGAACTAAAAGAAGAAGTACGTGAAAAATTTAAAGAACTATACAAAGATGATGAAAACCTAAACGACATTATAAAGCAAGTAAACGAAGTACTCGAAGCAATCGAATACGAAGAAATAAGAAGACTAATAACAGAAGAAAAAATTAGACCAGACGGAAGAAAAGTAGATGAAATTAGACCACTATCATCTGAAATAGACATCTTACCACGTACACATGGTTCAGCACTATTCACAAGAGGACAAACACAAGTACTTAGTATTACAACATTAGGTTCAATAAGCGAATACCAAATACTAGATGGACTATCAGACGAAGAAGGAAAAAGATTTATGCATCACTATAACTTTCCTCAATTCAGTGTAGGAGAAACAGGAAGATATGGATCTCCAGGAAGAAGAGAAATAGGACACGGTGCCCTTGGAGAAAAAGCACTATCACAAGTTCTTCCATCTGAAGAAGAATTCCCATATACAATAAGAGTAGTATCCGAAGTATTAGAATCAAACGGATCATCATCACAAGCCTCAATATGTGCAGGATGCATGTCACTAATGGCCGCAGGTGTACCAATAAAAGACATGGTCGCAGGAATAGCCATGGGACTAATAACAAATAACGATAAATATACAATCCTAACCGATATACAAGGAGCAGAAGACCACTTCGGAGACATGGACTTCAAAGTCGCAGGAACAAAAAAAGGTATATGCGCTTTACAAATGGATATCAAAATACAAGGAATTACTAAACAAATACTACAAGAAGCACTACAACAAGCTAAAAAAGCAAGATTTGAAATCCTAGAAAACATGAAAACAGCAATAAGTGAACCAAGAAAAGAATTATCACCATATGCACCTAAAATAAAGCAAATGAAAATAAAAGAATCACAAATAAAAGACGTAATTGGACGTGGCGGTGACGTAATAACAAAAATTATTCAAGACTCAAGTAACGTAATAAGCGTAAATGATAAAAACGCCATCAAAATAGACATTGAAGACGATGGAAGAATAATTCTATATCACAGTGATTATGCTGTAATAGATAAAGCAATAAAAATGATTGAAGACATAACAAGAGAAGTCGAAGAAGGACAAATATACACTGCTAAAGTAGTAAAAGTTGAACCATTCGGATGCTTCGTTGAAATATGGCCAGGTTGCGAAGGACTAGTACACATTTCTAAGCTAGCAAAAGAAAGAGTAGAAAAAGTTGAAGACGTAGTAAAAGTAGGAGATGAAATAGTAGTAAAAGCAATCGGAACAGACAATAAAGGAAGATTAAACTTCTCAAGAAAAGATGCAATGTAATCTTTTCTTTTTTTGTAAACAAAGTGTAAATAAGCGTCAAAAATGTATGTAAAATATACATTTTTTTCATTTTTATTAAGGAATCCTATAATAATATGCGTTCAATATATACGAGAGGTGATAAAAATGAAAAAAATTTTCATAACAATATTGCTTGTTTTAATCCCGCTAAATGTACAAGCAATAAATAATCAAAAAACATTTAGTGAAACAAAACTATGCAAATACTATAAAGAAACCAAAGTATTTACAGACTACACAATCGAAAAAGAAAACCCTAAAGAATATCCATTCAAAAGCAATGAACAAATTATAAAAGAATACGAAACAGAAACAAAACCAGAAGAAAAACCAAACAGAATAATAAAAGAAGAAACATATAACAACTATAGAAAAATTAAAAACATTCAAAGAGTAGTATTAAGATTTATCGGAGAACCATTACTATATCAATTAGAAATATATGAAAAAGATCAAAAATTAGAATATACATTTTCAAAAAACAATCCAAAAAAATATGAAAGCATAAAAGACAATAATTTTAAATACTTTGAAAGAATACTACTAAGCTCATTAGACCTAGAACTTGATCATGAAGTAAATCCATTTGATATAACAATAAAACTATACATATCAAAAGAAAATAACTTTAATATGTATACTTATTTGTATCCTAAAGAAATGACTGAAAAATATGAACAAGAAAATCCATTACACGAAAACTATTACATTAAAAATACAACAAATATATCATTCGAAACAATTGATAATGAAATGGAAATAAAAACAATAAAAATATCAGAACAAGATATAAAAACTTATAGATATGATGATGAAGAAATAACAACTCAAGATGAATTAGATAAAAATATATATCATAAAATATCAACAACAACAAAATATAAATACCAAGACACACTATTTAAATACTACAAAATAGAAAAAGAATATCAAGAAGGCTACTATAAAACACTTGAGGGTTATATAAAAGATGAAACAAAATGTATTAATCCATTCTCAGAACAAAAAAATAACACATTAGAAAAAATACCAGTAACAAAAAAGTTACAAACAAATATAAAAACTAAGTACAAAGAAGAAAAAACAAATACAAATGCCACAAACAAAGAAGAAAAAATAGATACAAATACCAAAGAAACAACCAATACAAGTGATCCATTAGTATACAAATCTCAAACAGACACTAAAAAAGAAAATAATTTGTCGTACAAAGAATCTAAGAAGAAAACAAAAACCAACAAAATAATATACATACTCCCTGTTATAATCTTAAGCATAATATTCCTATTAGGATATTTACTATATAACTTATTAAAGGAGAGATAAAATGTATAACATTGATATGGAATTTGTAAAAGGCATATTCATCATAAGATTAAGTGGAATATTTAACAAAAATGCTTGCAATCAATTAGAACAAGATTTAGATCAATTAATAATAAAAAATGGCATAAAATATCTACTAATAAACTTAGAAAATATTAAAAAAATAGATTCAAAAGCAATAGAAATAATTTTTAAAAACTATATGAAACTATTAAAAAGAAATGGAAAACTAATAATATGTGGAATAAATAATTTATTTGAAAACAACAACATAATAACAAATAATCTATTACAAATAAAAGAAGAACAAGAAGTATTTGATTATGTAACACTATGATAGATTTAAATGAATTAATAATACAAAATGAACCATTAATTTATTCCATCATAAATAGATACAAAGAATATTTTGACATTGAAGACTTATATCAAACCGCTGCAATTGGACTAATAAATGCCTATAAAAATTATAAAAATGATAAACAAACTAAATTCTCATCATATGCTTATTTTTACATGAAAGGAGAAGTAAAAAAATATATAAGAGAAAGCAATACACTAAAAATAAGCAAAGAATTAATAAAACTAAATACAAGAATAACAAAAGCTAAAGAAATTCTATATCAAAGATTAAATAGAAAACCAACTGATTTTGAATTATCACTATTTTTAGAAATAGATGAAAAACAAATAACAAATGCTAAACTAGCTACTTCATTAATAGAATCTCTAGATAATGACATTGAGGATGAACTATACAATAAAATAGGATATATTCAAAAAGAATACGAAGGAGAAATACTAGATTTAAAAACAGAAATAAATAATTTAAAAGAATTAGAAAAACAAATAATAATATCAAGATACGAAGAAGGTTTAACCCAACAAGAAGTATCAAAACTATTAGGAATAAATCAAACCAAAGTATCAAGAGAAGAAAAACAAATATTACAAAAATTAAGAGATAGGTTGATATAACCTATTTTTTGTATGAAAAAAAATAAAAAAACCATAATAAAAATGGTGATAAAATGGAGCAAGAAAACTATGACAAAATAGTAAAAACAAATCTACCAGATGAAAATAAACTATCCAATGCCCTAATAGCTTTCATTATCGGAGGACTAATCGGAGCATTCGGAAACTTCCTAATAGAAATATATTCATATCTACTTGAAATATCAAGAAACGACTCAGCAGTATTCATGATCATAACCCTTATCTTTATTACGTGCCTCTTAACATCGATCGGAGTATTTGACACCTTTGTAAAAACAGGAAAAATGGGTCTTATAATACCAATAACAGGATTTGCACACTCTATGCAAAGCGCAATACTAGACTATAAAAACGAAGGCCCAATCTATGGATTTGGTTCCAACATATTTAAATTAGCAGGTTCAGTAATTTTATATGGAGTAGTATCATCATACTTCTTTGCTCTTATAAGAATTCTCTTAGGAGTCATCCTATGACATTTAAATTCAATAACGTATACATAAAAAATACTGCAACAATCGCTGGACATCTTGAAGCAAAAGGACCACTAAATAAATACTTTGATAAGACTCATAAAAACTTTTACGTAAATAGTAAATCATTAGAAAAATCAGAAGTAAACCTACAAAAAGAAAGCATAGACACCTTAATAGATAAAGAAAATATTACAAAAGAAGAAATAGATATATTAATATCTGGAGACTTACAAAATCAAATAACAGCATCCTCATATGCTGCAAAGAACTATGAAATACCATTCATCGGAGTATATAGTGCCTGTGCAACATCAACACAATCAATTATACTAGCAGCAACTATCTTAGAAAGTAAAAAAGCAAAAAATATTATATGCACAACTAGTTCAAATAACTTAGTATCAGAAAAGCAATTTAGAAATCCAGTAGAATATGGTGCACCAAGTACTAAAACAAAAACATTCACATCAACCGGAGGAGCATCAATACTATTAACAAATGA
>CAZVVV010000055.1:0-6136 GCA_964630725.1 uncultured Muribaculaceae bacterium | reverse complement strand
TTTATGGATATAATTATGACAAGATATGAATATCCTAAAAGCACTTGGGATTCTGCATATTCAAACTATTTAATTAGTTGGGATAAAAAATTATATTATAATACTGAAAATGCTGACATGAATAATAAATATAATAGCACTGAATTGAAATATAATAATAAATCAGTAACTATTGAAGATGGTTTTACAACATACAAAGATAATGATGAAGATACTAATGATTATGATATATATGTAATAAGTACTGACAAATATTTATACCAAGTAGATAAAGATAATCTTAAATTAGAAAGAGTATCAGATAAAAAGATTATAAATAGTAAGTATATTAATAATGATAAAAAAGATGAAAGTATAGGATATTCTAAATATGAAAGATATTATGAAATAACTTTTGAAGATAATAATATTCAAAAATACAATATTATAAATGTATCAACTTTAAATAAAGCCTAGTGCTTTATTTTTTTGCATATATATATTATATGCATATTATATATATAGAAATTGACAGCATATATAATATGCTATAATTATTTTATTAGAAAGAGAGGTGATTAACAATGGCTAGTTTAATTACAACAATTAATGTAAATGTTGATAAGGATGTAAAAGAACAAGCAAATAATTTATTTAATAGTTTAGGATTAAATATGAGTACTGCTATTAATATGTTTTTAAGAAAGGCAATAAATGAAGGAGGAATACCTTTTGAAGTTAATTTAAAACCATCTCGCGAATTAAGAAAAACTTTAAAAGAAGGGGAAGACATATTAAGTGGAAAAATTCAAACTAAGAGTTATGATAATGTTGATGATTTATTTAAGGACTTAGACAATGAATGAAAAATGCAATATAAAAGAGCAATAACTAAATTGCTCTATATTTATCTGCATCTTTATAAGGATTCTTTGGATCAATATGATCTATAAAAAGTATACCATTCAAATGATCTATTTCATGTTGAAAAGCAATAGCTAATTCTTCTCTTGCTCTAACTTTTATTTTATTACCATCCATATCATAACCAGTTACAGTAACTCTAGCATGTCTTGGTATAATTCCATTAACTTCACGATTAACAGACAAACATCCTTCTCCTTCTTCAACATATATCATTTCTTCTGAAGAACTAATAATCTTAGGATTAATAATAATATAAGTCTTAAAAGTTTCTTTTATATCTTGTTCATGAACCACTACAAAATATCTTTTATCAATACCAAGTTGGATCGCAGCCATACCCATACCAGGCCTTAAATTATACTTTTTAGCAAGTTTTTCTATTTGACTATTAGTAAGATATTCAATCATAAGATTGATATTTTTTTTATCCTCATCACTAAGAGGAAAACTAACTTCCTTACTAACACATCTTAATATTTTATTTTTTTCATCAACTATGTCCTTATTCTTTAACATACTACCACCTCAAAAGTACCTACATTATAGCACAAAAAAAGGAAATAGTAAACTACTCCCTAATTTATATTAATTCCATGCTCTAGCGCCAAGTATAATTATTAATAAAATAAATAACACTAAGATAATTGCATAATTACTTCCATAACCTGTGTTATATCCATAATTTCCACAAGTTGGCATTTGATTACAACAACTTCCTGTATTCCCATATCCATAGGAATTACCATAATAATACATAAGCATCCTCCTTTAACTATCTAATATAGTTTATTATACATAAGCAATTTGTGTTATTATAAAAAACCAATTTCATAAAATATTTGCAAAAATAATACTATGATGTTATTATTATAATGAGGTAATAAAATATGATAAAAAAAATTGATAAGCAACTATTAATTTTAACAATAATACTATTTTCAATAGGACTAATAATGATATATTCTGCATCAAACGTAACAGCATTTATGGTAAATGAATCAACACCATGGAGATATTTCATGAGAGAAATAATATTCATGACCGCAGGATTAATTGGTTCAATTATCCTTATGATAATACCATTTAAAGGATACTATAAATTGTCATTATTAACTACATTATTAATCGCAGGAGCGATATTTTGTTTAATAGTATGGGGAACAGTAACAAATGGTGCAACAAACTGGATTGGATATAAAGGATTAGGTATTCAACCAAGTGAATTTATAAAAATAACAAGCATTCCATTATTTGCACTATACTATGAAAAAAATAAAAAATATCAAGATAATAAAATAAGAATGATAACACCTTTGATACTAGGTATGATAATAACAATACTAATAATTGCTCAAAAAGACTGGGGGACTGCAGTTATCTATGCATCAATTGTAATATTTATGTTCTTTTTTTCAAACGCTTCCAAAAAAATAAAACTAGATATTTTTAAAAAAGGATTAGTATTATTAATATTTGGTATTCTTTTAATAGCGTTTGCAGGAGACAAAATACTCGGAGACAAAATAGAAAGATTTAACTTCAATGCTCCCTGTGATAGATACTTAACAGATGGAAACCAACTATGTAATGGATTCATTGCTATGAATGGGGGAGGACTATTTGGAAAAGGTCTCGGTAACAGTACCCAAAAATATTTATACTTACCTGAACCATACACAGACTTTATATTTGCAATATTTGTCGAAGAACTAGGATTAGTCGGAGCAGTAGGACTATTCATTCTTTACTTACTATTAATCGTCAGAATAGTAGTCATAGGTAAAAAATCAAACAAAGAATCATATACACTAATGTGTTATACAATCGCATTCTATATATTTATCCATATTGCAGTAAATATTGGGGGAGTACTAGGAATTATTCCAATGACCGGAGTAACATTACCATTCTTAAGCTATGGAGGAAGTATATGTGTATCTATAATCGCTGCACTTACAATAGTCCAAAAAGTTGCAATAGAAACTAAAAAAAGTGTAAATAAAATGTAAAATTTTAATAAAAACAAAGGAACTTTTAATTTTTCATAATTCTATATATATGAACACATAAGGAGGAAATTATGGAAAGATTAAAAGATTTTTTTTATGATAATAAAACTATAATTATCATAACAGTATCATTAGTATTATTAATACTAACAAACACATTACAATACTATTACTTTAAAAATAGTACAAAAGAAGAACCAACAAACGATATTTCATTAGAAAATGCGCAAGAACAAGAACAAGAATACATCTACATTGATATTCGGGGAGAAATAAAAAAACCTGGAGTATACAAAATATCAAAAGACAAAAGAGTAATAGATGCAATAACAATATCCGGAGGCCTAACAAACGATGCAGACACTTCAGTAAACAATTTAAGCATGCAATTAAAAGATGAAATGGTAATAATAATCTATAGTAAACAAGAAGTAAAAAACTTTATCAAAACAAAAGAAGAAGAACAACAAAAAGAAGAAAACTGCACCAAAGAACAAAATAATATTAAAAACGATTCTTGTATTACTCAAGATAAAAAAGAAAACAAAACAACCACTACTACAACACAAGAAGACAAAACAGAAGAAACTAAAACATCAAAAGTCATAAACATAAACACTGCATCCCTTGAAGAATTAACAACACTAAAAGGAATTGGTGAGAAAAAAGCTCAAAAAATAATTGAATATAGAACTAAAACACCATTTACATCAAAAGAACAAATAATGGAAGTATCAGGAATTGGTGAATCAATATATAATAAAATAAAGGATAATATAACAACATGAAACTATTACAAAAAGACTTTACATATTATATACTTCTAATAATAACAATAATTATATTTTTAATATCAATAAACATAACAAAAGAATCTACATACAAACAAATAAAAAATGAATCATTCAAAATAATAGACAAAACTAAAAAAGACTATGGAATAAAACTAATCTTAAAAGGAAAAGAAAAAGTATTAGCATACCTCTACATAGATAAAGATAAAATAGATAATGAATATAATAAATATGATCTTGGAGACATAATAACTATAACAGCACAAGAAAAAGAAATAAAACAAAAAACACTAGATAATACATTTGACTATAAAAAATATCTAAATAATCAAAAAATATATAAATCAATAGAAATAACTAATATAAAAATAAACACTAAAAATAAAAATATCTTCTACAAAATAAAAAATAAAATAATAAAAAGACAAGAAAAAATACCAAAATCAAAACCATATATAAATAGTTTAATTCTAGGAAATAATTCATACTTAGACGAAGATGTAATAACCTCATATAGAAAAAGTGGTATAAGTCATTTATTTGCTATATCAGGAACACATATAAACATTCTACTAACTATACTATACACAGTATTAAAAAAACTAAAATTAAAAGAAAATAAAATAAGTATAATAACAATACTATTTCTAATATACTATATGTTTCTAACAAACTTTTCTATGTCAGTACTAAGAGCATCAATATTTACAATACTAATAATAATAAATAAACAATTAAAACTAAATATAAAAAACAAAAATCTATTAATATTAACACTCTTTATAATAACATTAAATAATCCAAAAAACATATTAAACATTGGACTACAATTCTCAATTTTAATAACTTACTATTTAATAATATATAATAAACTAATAAATAATAAAAAAACATACCTTAAGAAGACACTAATCATATCATACATATCCACTCTGGTGTCGCTACCAATCTTAGTTAATAGTTTTTACCAAATAAATATCTTATCAGTAATATACAACCTTTTCTTTGTACCATACGTATCATTTGTTTTATTACCATTTACTTTAATAACATACATTTTTCCACCATTTGATAATATTTTAAAAATCTTAATAGACATAAATGAAAATCTATCATTATTAGTAAGCAATATAAATATATCAAACATAATAATAAAAAAAATATCATTACCACTTATAATAATTTACTATATATTAATAACAATAAACTTTAGAAAAATGCTAAAAAATAATAATAAGTTTAATATAATAATTATAATATTTATAATACTTCTTAGTTTAAGAACTGTAAGCAGTAATCAAATTACATTTATAGATGTAGATCAAGGAGATAGTACCTTAATTACTATAAATAATAAAACAGTTTTAATAGATACCGGAGGAAAAACAAATATAACAAATAAAGAATATAAATATCAGATAGCTAAAAATAAAATATTACCATATATGAAATCAATTGGTATAAAAAAAGTAGACTATTTAATATTAACTCATGGTGACCAAGATCATATGAAAGAATCAATTTATTTAGTAAAAAACTTCAAAATAAAAAATGTTATATTTAACTGTGGTTCATATAATGATTTAGAACAAGAACTAATAAAAATATTAAATAAAAAAAGTATTAAATATTATAACTGTATAAAAAATATAAATATAAGTAATTATAAGTTAGAATTTCTAAATACTAAAATATATGATAATGAAAATGATAATAGTAGTGTTATCTATCTAAATTATAACAATAAAAAATTTTTATTTATGGCAGATGCATCACAAGAAAGAGAAAAAGATATATTAGATAAATATAATATAAAAGATATAGATGTTTTAAAAGTAGGACACCATGGTTCAAAAACCAGTAGTAGTAATTACTTTATAGATAAAATAAATCCAAAATATTCAATAATATCAGTAGGTAAAAATAATATATATAATCATCCTAACCAAGAAACATTAACTAATTTAGAAAAAACTAAAATATATAGAACAGATCAAGATGGAAGTGTTACATTTAAAATTAGAAAGGACAAGTTAAAAATTAAGACTTGTTGTAGATAGAAAGGAGTAGACATGAATTATTATAATGAAATAAAAAATAAAATAATAGATAATGAAATATATACAAAAGTAAAAAATTACTCAAAAGAAAGACATAAGGTTACTACGTATTTTGAAATTGGAAAGTTATTAGATGAAGCTGGTAGTAAATATGGAGATAATATCTTAAATGATTATTCAAGAAGATTAGTTGTTGAGTTTGGAAAAAAATATAATGAAAGAACATTAAGACGTATTAGACAATATTATAGGATGTTTAAAGATGAAAGAATTGCTATAAGAAAATATGAGTTAGTGTGATATAATATCTATAGAACATCTGGTAAAAGTCAATAGATAATTTATGGCAGATTTAATATAATTTGCT
>CAZVVV010000054.1:0-6150 GCA_964630725.1 uncultured Muribaculaceae bacterium | reverse complement strand
GATATTATTCCAAGTATAAATATCAAAGTAATAACTAAATTCAAATCAAACACTTGTGAACCATATGTTATAAGATAACCAAGTCCTTTCTTTGATACTAACAATTCACCCATAATTACACCAATAAGCGATAAACTAATATTTATTTTTAAAGTATTCATCAAAGTCTTAATATTATCAGGAAAAACTAACTTCATAAATATTTGCATCTTACTAGCATTAAATGACTTAAGAAGTAAAATCTTTGATTTATCTGTTTGATTAAAAGCATTATACATATTTATAATAGTAGTAAAAACTGATATTAAAATAGCCATAACTATTATAGAACCCGCATTAGCACCAACCCATATTATTAAAAGTGGCCCAAGCGATACCTTAGGAAGTGAGTTTAAAACCGTTAAATAAGGATCAAACACCCTAGCAATTCTCTTATTAGTCCAAAATAAACTAGCTATTAAAAGACCCACTATACTAGCAATTGAAAAACTTATAATTGTCTCATAAAGAGTATACCAAATATGAATAATAAGATTATTTTCTTTTATTAAACTAAAAGTAGTCTTTAAAACAAGTACTGGAGATGAAGACAAAAAACTATTTATTAAATTATATCTTGCTAACACTTCCCATATTAAAAGAAGCACAAATAAAATTAATATTCTAAGTACCGTAACAATTACTTTATCCCTTTTTAATTTAGATAAATAAACTCTATGTTCATAACTAAACATGATTATCAAGCGCCTTCCATATCTTATTATAATAATATATAAAATTCTTATCTTGCCTGTTTCTAGTGGGAACATCCTTCTTATCTAAGATAATATCATAAATACTCTTAATAGTACTAGGTCTTTTAGTAAGAAGTACTATTCTATCTGACATACTAATAGCCTCCGCTATATCATGAGTAACCATTATTGTAGTCTTCCTTTCTTGTTTTATTATTTTATATAAATCATCAGATAAAGTAAGACGAGTTTGATAATCCAAAGCAGAAAACGGTTCATCTAAAAGTAATAAATCAGGATCAAGAGCAAGCGTCCTAATAAGAGCAACTCTTTGTTTCATTCCCCCACTAAGACTATCTGGATAACTATTTATAAAATCCCCTAAACCATACTTAGTAAGTAAATTAATAACTCTTTTCCTACTCTCATCATTAAGAAGTCCTTTAATTTCAAGACCAAGAACCGCATTCTCTAAAACAGTCCTTTTAGGAAACAAACAATCATCTTGAAGCATATACCCTATCTTAAAATCATTAGGTACAATTATCTCTCCTCCTGATTTTGAAACAATACCAGCAACAATTCCAAGAAGAGTAGACTTACCACATCCAGAAGGACCAATTATAGATATAAACTCTTCATTTAAAACCTTTAAATTTATATTATCAAGTGCTAAAGTTTCTCCATCCTTACTATGATATATTTTTCTAATATTCTTTAACTCTAATATATTATTTAACATATATTAAATCATTATATTTAACAGTTTTATCTTTATCTAATTGTCCTGCACTAACTAATATTTCTTGTAAATGATCAAATGACTCTTCAGTAAACTCTGTAGTTTTAGGCCAGGTATCATTCTTCTTATAACTATCTACTGCACTCGTTAAATCCTTTAATGAAGTATCTGGAAAAAAATCTAAAATAGTCTTTGCTATTTCAATAGAATCTTCACTATTTACATAATCAAGTCCCTTTTGTACAGCCCTAGTAAACGATTCAATCACATCTTTATTTTCATTTATATAACTAATCCTAGCATTATATGCAGTATATGGAACATCCCCTCCATAACTACCAAGAGAAGCAACCTTATAACCATATCCTTGATTAACTACTTGAGTAGCAAGAGGTTCAAAAAGATTAACAAAATCCCCAGTTCCTCCGATAAAAGCACTTGCCATTGAAGCAAATTGAATACTTGTATCAATAGTCAAATCCTCCTTAGGATCAATACCAGCTTCTTTCAAAGACCATTCCAAAGTCATTTCAGGCATTCCTCCAAGACGTCCACCAATTATATACTTTCCTTTCATATCATCAAGCTTAAAATCTTTAATATCCTCTCTTGATATAATAAAAGATCCATCCTTCATTGTAAGTTGAGCAAAAGTCTTTATATAATCCTTTTCCCCACCATTATAAACATAAATAGTAGCTTCACTTCCAGATAATCCAATATCAACATCACCAGATAACACTGCAGCCATAACATTATCAGCACCACTAGTTAAAACAAGTTCAACCAAAAGACCTTCATCTTCAAAATAACCATTTGCAATTGCAACATATTGAGGTGCATAAAACACACTATGAGTAACCTCAGCCACCACAACTTTCTTAAGTACATTATCATCTTTAGTGTCTAATTTATATAGAACAAAAAAGAAAACTATAATAAATATACAACCTAGTATAGTAATAATTTTTTTCATAATTCCCCCTTTTCTTTTGTATTATATGAAAATAAATAAAATAAGTGAATCAAAAAAAGGACCTAAGTCCTAACTAAATCTTCTTTTAAAATAAACAAAAAATCCTAATCCCAAAGAAGAAACTCCTAAAGATATTAAATAATTATTATTAACAGAAACACCAGTTTGTACAGTATGAACCTTTTCCTTATCATAAATATAAGTAATAACAATCCTATCATTTATAAACTTCCCATTAATGCCATAATTATCTTTTGAAACAGTATATAAACTAGTATAAACATAACCCTTACTAGTCAAATCCTTTGGATTAGTACTATAACTACTATTAACCCTATCATAAAAATAATCATTCTTAGCTATTTCTTTTCCATTTCTATCAACATACTTAACTAAAACATCACCATATAACATATATCCCTTTCCATATCCTGATAAAACATAATCATAAACCTTATGATCTATATTTATATTTCCATTAAGAATATATATTAAACTACGTTCTTTTCCATTTAAACAAACCTCATAATCATACCCTTTCTTAGTCTTAGTATATTTAACTATATAAAAATCTTTATTCTTAATTTTAGAAATAGTACCACTAACTTTATAATTACTAACTAACTTAGTATCAATAATAACCTTATTCTCTATTATTGTAACAGACTTAAACTTAAGATCAAATCCCTTAGCATCCCCACTACCTCTACAAACATTTTCAGTCTCACTAAGATATCCACTAGTAGTAAAAGGAATACTAATACCATTATATAAAACATTACCACTTATAGTAACAAAAGACTTATTAGTAATATTTAAATCATGTCTTTTCAATGAAGCATACTCATAATAACCCCCATTAGGATCACTACTAGGACTATCCATCTTAATAGTCTTAGTTTCATTACCATTCTTTACAGTTACTTTATTTATAACTATATTCCCTCTTACATTACTCTTATTTCCATCAATATCAATCTTAACAAAATCATTAACTAAAGCAATATCAAAATGTTCATAATTAAACTTTTTACCATCAACAGTACTAGGATTTACTATAACACTATTATCAGTAGTCCAAACAGAATCTTCAAAAGATTGTAACTCAGTCTTAAGATTACTAACATCATAACCATTATCCTTCAAAGTACTAATATAATCTTCTGCTTCCTTTAAAGTTTTAAATACTTTAGAAACATCCTCTTTAGAAGTCTCTATCTTTTTACTTTCTTTACTTATATTAACATCAAATTCATACTCCTCATCTGAAACCAGACTATTCTTTAACTTTAAAGCATCATCATAATTATCAAAAGTATTTACTTCATTAGATAAAATAACCTTATCTAAAGACTTATTCCTAATCTTATTAATACCACCAGTAACTTCCAAATATTTAGATTTAAAATCATTAACTACATTCTCTGCTTCCTTTAAAGTTTTTTTAACTACATTAATACTCTTTAAACTATATTCATAATCATTAGATATTTCATATGAAAAATCATCAAAATCATCATTTAAAAAATTAATACGTTCATCTAAAGACTCCTTATCCTTAAATCTTTCACTAAGTTTAATAATAAAAAGTGCATTCTTATACTCCTTTTCATACAAAGAAATATTCTTTTTATAATCATCAAAAGACTCAAAAACTTTAGTCACTTTATCATCACTTAAAATAGGATTAACACTAATATCATAAGAATAAAAACCACCAGTATTCATTACACTATTTCTAATTTTTTCTAATTTTATAACTTCACTATCTTTCTTTTCATTAGCTAATATTTCACTATTAAACACCTCATTAATATTATAATCATAAACATTTTTCTTATAATCAACTGCATAAGTTGTATTCAAAAATGTAAAAAATGAAATAACTCCAATAAGTAAAAACTTTTTCATATCATCACTCTCCTAAACTCTTTTTGCACTTATAACAAGAAGATCACCATCTTTATTATAAATACAAGTCTGTAATACTAATAAATAATCATCACTTGAAACACTAACCCCTGTATCATATAAAGAATTAGTCTTAAGATACTTAACTCTATCACTAAATGAAGAAGAAAAATCAAGATGATTCTCACTATTAGTAACATTAATAGAAAATATTTCATAATTAAAAACACCATCAATACTAATTAAAGAAACATATCTATTATCTTTATAAAAATCTTTATCCAAATACTTTTCAAGTCTTTTAAATACTACGTCATAATACCTAGAATTATGACCATAAATATTAATCTGTTTACTAGAAAAATCACTCCTGTAATCCATAAACAAAGAACCAAGAACACTAACCGACCCATCAACAAGATGATTTAAATAATAACTATTATCAACTCCCTTAACCACTAACTCATTAATATTTAAACCATCAATAACTAAAATACCAATAATATCTTCATTATTATATTTATTCCTATAAGTTAAAATAACATCACTATTAGAAAATGGTTCACTAACACTATTAGTCTGTTTAAAACTAACCTCTATCTTTTTATTATCAATATAAAACAAAACACTCTTAAATAAACTATAAAACATTATAATAATCAATATAATAAAAATAAAATAATATAATTTCTTCATAAAATCACCACATATGTATTTTTTCTAAAACTACAAATATAATTAACTATGAATAATTTTTTTAAAAGTATATTAGTAGGAATATTTAACATCTTACCTGGAGTAAGTGGTTCCACATTATTAATTATTTTAGGACTATATGATAAATGTTTACTTGCAATAAGTAATCTTTTTAAAGATTTTAAAAAAAGCATTACATTTCTATTACCAATAGCAACAGGAATAACAATAGGTACATATCTATTTAGTAATATAATATTCTATTTTCTAAATAAATACCCAACCATAACATCACTAGTATTTATAGGACTAATATTTGGAACAATTCCTAAATTAATACAAGAATCAACTAAAAAAGGATTCAAAGATAAATATCTAATACTATTTTTTATCACCTTCTCAATAGGAACAATGTTACTGTTTTATAAAAGTAATACCACCATCTATAACATAGATATAAATATAAAAAACTATATCCTTCTATTTAATACAGGTATCCTAATAGCAAGTTCTACAATTATTCCTGGTATTTCATCTACTGTACTACTATCAATGATTGGTATGTATGGCATCTATATAAATGCCATCAACACTATAAATATTACAATACTATTTCCAATAATTATGGGTTTTCTTGTCGGAGGATTCATTTTATCTAAAATAATTACTAAATTATTAAACAAATACTATGGATATACATACTTTGCTATACTAGGATTTACTATATCAACAATACCAGCATTAATAAAAACAAAACTAGTATTAGACCAAAACCTTATAATTGGCCTAATACTAGCTATAATTGCATTCTATCTAACAAAAATAAGTTTAAATATAAAAACTACCAATAATTGGTAGCATTTTTTATAAACTAATTATATTTAATTAGCATTCTCTTCTTGAGAAGGAACATTAGAACTATCTTCACTGCCAGTATCAACAGAAGAATCATCAACAGTATCATCTTTATTATCTAAAGATGTATCATCATTTAAAGACTCATCAGTATTATTTTCATCAACAGAAGAATCATCAACAACATCATCCTTTGTATCAGAAGTATTATCACTAGTATCTATAGGTTTTTTAAC
>CAZVVV010000053.1:0-6178 GCA_964630725.1 uncultured Muribaculaceae bacterium | reverse complement strand
CATATAAGAATAATTATATAAAAGATAATCGAACCAGTATCAGGCTCTAAAAAAGTTATTAATGATGGAATTAGTATAATTATTATAACTTTAACAATCAATAAAAACTCATTCTTTTTATTTTTAATATCATTACTAATAATTTTTGCAATTAAAAAAACCAAAGGTATTTTCATAAACTCACTAGGTTGTAAAGAACCAAAAAAAGGAATAGTAAACCATGCTTTTATACCATTTATCTCTTTCCCAATAAAAAGGACAAGCAAAAGAAGAAATATATTAATAAAATAAATATGAATACTATATTTAAATATTTTATCAAAACCTATCTTTTGAATTAATAATATCAAAATAAAACCAAACACATAAAAACAAGTTTGTCTAATTACGAGTACAAATAAATTAGAGTATAAAAAACTAGAAAAACTATATATTGAAGTAATACTACATACATAGAATAATACTAGTAAATAAAGATAATTTTTATTAATATTTAATTTTGTTTTCATATTTATAGTATTATATTTTTATAATTTTTTATACTTTAAAACATATAATTAATCAAGGAGAGATTATATGGAAAAGAAACCAAGTATTTTTAAACCAAATATTAGTAATAAAATAAATAATAATAGAAAAGTATATTATTCTTTTATCGAAGATTCAATTTCCAACCGTGATGAAAAAAATAAAATAGATCCCGTAGATAAATTAAAAGAATTAATGAATAAAGATGGTTATATTTTTAATAAAAAAGTAATAATTAAAACAGACAACAATACCTATGATACACGTATAGCGGGAGCATTAAACGATAAAATAATTACTATTGATGGAAACAGTATACATATTAAAGATATTAGAAAAATAATAGAAAAATAGTGCTTGAAAAAGTACTATTTTTAACTTTATTCAGTAAACAAAAGATATCTATTTAAAAAAATCATAATTTATTATATAATATAATAGAAAGAAAAGGTGATTATTAATGAAACAAATAATGGATGGAAATAAAGCATGTGCTTTAGTATCATATAAATTTACAGAATGTGCTGGAATATATCCTATAACACCAGCATCAACTATGGCAGAACATATGGATGAGATGTCCTCAAAAAAAGAAGTTAATTTTTATGGTGATGTAGTAGACATAGTAGAAATGCAAAGTGAAGCAGGAGCCATTGGAATGGTACATGGTATGCTACTTAATGGAGTACTATCTAGTACATATACCGCTAGTCAAGGACTATTACTAATGCTACCAAATATGTATAAAATAGCAGGTGAACAATTACCATGTGTTATCAATGTTGCAGCACGTACTATAGCAACCCATGCCTTATCAATAATGGGAGATCATAGTGATATATATTCAGCCCGTGCAACTGGTTTTGCAATGCTTGCCTCATCTTCTGTACAACAAGTAATGGACCTAACCAATGTTGCTTATTTATCCACAATAAAAGGAAAAATACCATTTTTAAACTTCTTTGATGGTTTCAGAACCAGTCATGAATATAATAAAATTGATGTAATAGACTTTAATGAAGTAGAAAAACTTATTGATTACGAAGCATTAAATAACTTTAGACAAAGAAGCATTGATATTGATAATCCTAAAACAAAAGGAACAAATCAAACAGATCAAATATACTTTCAAGCAGTTGAAGCACGTAATCCTTATTATCTAGCACTTCCAGATATAGTAAATGATTACATGAACAAAATAAATAAAATAACTGGAAAAGATTATAAACCATTCAACTACTATGGAAATAAAAATGCCACAAATGTAATAATAGCGATGGGATCAGTCTGTGAAACAATAAAAGAATATTTAAAATATAACAACTCAGTTGGATTAATCGAAGTTCACTTATATCGTCCATTCTCTAAAAAATATTTCTTAGATATACTTCCTAAAAGCACCCAAACCATTGCAGTATTAGATAGAACAAAAGAACCTGGTGCAAATGGAGAACCATTATATCTAGATGTATGTGAAATACTAAAAAATACTAACATAAAAATAATAAGTGGTAGATATGGATTATCTAGTAAAGACACTAATCTTAATGATATTGAAGCAGTCTATAACTTTCTAAACACTGATAACTTACATAACTTTACAATTGGAATAATAGATGATGTAACAAATCTTTCACTTGATAAAACTAATACTAAATTTACTAAAAACTATGAAGAATTATTAATCTGGGGTTATGGATCAGATGGAATGGTTACAACATCAAAAGACATCTTAACAATTGTCGGAGATAATACAAGTAAATATGTACAAGGATACTTTGAATATGACTCTAAAAAATCTGGAGGCATAACAAAAAGTCATTTAAGATTCAGTGATGAAGAAATATTAAGTACTTATTATGTTGATAGTCCTAAAGTAGTAGTATGTTCAAAAGATACATACCTTGCTAAATATGATCTTTTAAAAGGAATAAAAGAAAATGGAATATTCCTACTAAATACTGAAAAAAATATAGATAACTTAGAAATACCTATAGAAATGATTAATACTATGAAAGATAAAAATATAAACTTTTATATAGTAAATGCATCAGAAATAGCAAAAAATAATAATATTCCAAGTAAAATAAGTACAATTATGGAAATGATAATTCTAAATCTTATGAATATACTAAATGAAAATGAACTATCTACATATATAGAACAAATGATAAAAAGAAACTTTACTAAAAAAGGTGAAGACGTAGTTAACTCTAATATAAATGCAATAAAAGAAGCAAAAAATAGTTTAATTAAAGTAGATATAGAAAACTTAAAACAAAACTATAAAATGGAAAAAATAGATAATACTATTTTCTCTTATTTAGAACATGCCAAAGGTAATGACTTAAAAGTAAGTAACTTTAAAAACAATGTAGATGGTACATATGAAAAAGGACTATCTAAACTAGAAAAAAGAGGAATAAGCAACATTACACCATGCTATGACAAAGAAAAATGTATAATGTGTAATCTATGCTCATTTGTATGTCCTCATGCAGTAATAAGACCATACTTACTTGATAATGATGAAGTTCTATCTGCACCAGAAACAGTTAAATCAGATTTAAAAGATGCTAAAATAAAAGATCAAGACTTAAAATTTACAATTGGTATAAGTCCACTTGACTGTACTGGATGCTCTTTATGTACTGGAGTATGTCCTACTAAAGCTATTACAATGGAATCTATTGAAAAAAGTAAAGATAAAGAAATAGAAAAACATAATTACTTAGAAAAAGTATCAGAAAAAAGAGTAATGAATACCGATACAGTAAAAGGAAGCCAATTTAGAAAACCACTATTTGAATTCCATGGAGCATGCGCTGGATGTGGTGAAACATCATATATAAAACTTCTTACTCAATTATTCGGTGACAACCTAATAATAGCAAATGCTACAGGATGTTCCTCAATATATGGTGCTAGTCTTCCTAATACACCTTATAGTATACCTTGGGCCAATTCATTATTCGAAGATAATGCAGAATTTGGTTTTGGTATCACAGTAGCGGAATCTCACAACAAAGAAAAAGTAAAAAGAATAATGAGAGAAAACATAGATAAAGTAAATACTAAAAATAAAGAATTAATCAATGAATATTTAAACAACTATAGTAAAGAAGTTTCATTTAAAGTATATGATGAACTTGATTATGAAGACTTTAGTGAAATATTACCACTTAAAAAATATATAAAAGATAAATCAATCTGGATGATCGGAGGAGACGGATGGGCTTATGACATTGGTTTCGGAGGAATAGATCATGTCCTTGCAAATAATCTAAATATTAATATTCTTGTTCTTGATACAGAAGTCTATTCAAATACTGGAGGTCAATCATCTAAATCAACTAGATGTGGAGCAGTTGCAAAATTTGCAAGCAGTGGTAAAAAAACTCAGAAAAAAGATTTAGCACGTATTGCAATGACATATCCTCATGTATACGTTGCAACAATATCACTTGGTGCAAACTATATGCAAACAATAAAAGCTTTAAAAGAAGCAAATGAACATGATGGACCATCTATTATAATTGCATATTCTCCATGCATATCACATGGAATAAAAACTGGCATGAAAGACTCTATAAAAGAAGAAAAATTAGCAACAGAATCTGGATACTTTCCACTTTATAGATATAACCCAGTAACAAAAGAGTTAAAACTAGATAGTAAAAGTGATTTTTCTAAATATAATGAAATATTTGAAAGAGAAAATAGATATCGAATCAAATCAGACTTATTAGAAAAAAATAAAGAAAACTCTATTGAAAAAGATAATGAATTAAAAGAATATGTAAGTAAGTAAACTATAAGTAAAGCATAATTTATTAACAAAAAACAGAATATAAAAACTAATTAATCTATAAAATAAAAACTTTAGTTAGAAACTAAAGTTTTTTTAATACAAAAAAATAGAAACCGTACCCCCAGAAGGACGGTTTCAAAAGAATAAAAAGGGGTTGGCTAGTGTGATACTAGCATCCAATTCGCCTATTGCCGAACTGGTGATTTATATAATAATCAAAAGTACTTTAAAAGTCAAGAGTTTTTCAAAAAAAAGTAAAATTAATTCGAATATGTCCCTTTCACTAGTAATTTTTACGCAATTTATTCTTTCAATTTTTTAAAAAATGTGGTATAATTTGAAAGAAAAGGGACGTGGTATTATGACAATAAAAGAAGTTAAAGGAATAGGCCCTAAGTCAGAAATGTTACTTAATAAGTTAAATATAAATACAGTACTAGATTTAGTTACTCATTATCCTTTTAGATACGACTTTATAAAAAGAAGTGATCTAAAGAATCTAACAGATGATAAAGTTATAATCGATGGAAAAATTGATTGTGTACCTATACTTATAAGATTAAAAGGAAATCTTAATAAGATGAATCTTAGACTAATAACCAGTGATGGTGTAGTAGTGGGAGTCTCAATATTTAATCGTGCTTTTCTAAAAAGCCAATTAGAAGTAGGTTCAAATGTAACAGTACTAGGTAAATATGATAAAACAAAAAACATCATTACAGCATCAGAAATAAGAATGGGACTTTTACCAAAAGATGAAAAAATAGAACCAGTATATCATGGAACCGCAGGACTTACATCTAAAAATATTGCAACATATATAAATAATGCACTAATGCAATATGGAAATGAAATACCTGATTTTATACCTAAATACTTAATAGAAAGATATGACTTTTTAAATAAAAAAACATCTTTAAATATAATTCATAATCCTTCAACAAAAGAAAAACTAAAACAAGCAATGATAAGATTAAAATATGAAGAATTATTTGTTTATATGATGAAGATAAACTTTCTTAAAACAAAACATAAAAGTGAAGACAATGGTATAAAAAAAGAATATGATGAAGATAAAATGAATAAATTAATTAAATCATTACCATATAATCTTACTGAAGATCAAAATAAAGTATTAAATGAAATATTAAAAGACATTAAATCAAAACGTAGAATGAATCGTCTTCTTCAAGGAGATGTAGGAAGTGGTAAGACAGTTATATCTATTCTTGCACTATATGCTAACTATTTAAGTGGATATCAAGGAGCATTAATGGTTCCAACAGAAATACTTGCACTTCAACATTTTAATACAGTTAAAAGTATCCTAAAAGATACTGGTATAAGAGTAGAACTACTCGTTGGTTCTCTTACTAAAAAAGAAAAAACATCTATTCATGAAAGATTACTTAATAATGAAATAGATATAGTAATTGGTACTCATGCTTTAATACAAGAAGATGTTTTATATAACAATCTTGGTTTAGTAGTAACAGATGAACAACATCGTTTCGGAGTATTACAAAGAACAAAATTACAAAACAAAGGTAATATGCCAGATGTACTTTATATGAGTGCAACACCAATACCTAGAACATATGCTTTAACTATATATGGGGATATGGATATATCTACTATTATGTCTCTTCCAAGTGGTAGAAAACCTATTAAAACATATTTAAAAGGCAATAGTGATATGAAAGAAGTTCTTACTATGATGTATAATGAACTATTAAACAATCATCAAATATATGTAATTGCACCATTAATCGAAGACTCTGAAACATTAGATTTAACTACAGTCGAAGAACTAAGAGATAAAATGAATCTTGCATTTGG
>CAZVVV010000052.1:0-6217 GCA_964630725.1 uncultured Muribaculaceae bacterium | reverse complement strand
AATTAATGTTTCATATAAGAATAAGTTTCAGGAACTTTTGGATTATGGGGATGGTTTGCCATTGTTCTTTAAATTAGAGGATATTTCTGTAGATAAGGTTATATATTATAATGATTTTGATAACTATAAACAAAGTAATAATTTTATTGATTTTGGTTGTTCTAATTTAGATTATAATGGTAATAATATTGCTTATTTTAATGATTATGTTAAGAAATATTTGAATTTTAAAAAAACAATTGTTATTTGTTTATCTAATAGGAAGAATGTTGATGATTTATTCGATTTTCCTTATGTTTTTACTGACTTAAATAATATTTTTGATGAAAAAGTAAATGTTGTTACTTTTCCTTTGGGAGAAGGTTTCTCTATTGATAAATATATTTTTATTGGTGAAAAGGAATTATTTAATAAGGTTTTTATTAAGAAGAAAGCTGTTAAATTTAAATATTCTAAGAGAATAAATGATTTAACTAAATTAAATATTGGTGATTATGTTGTTCATGAAGCTTGTGGTATAGGTATTTATAATGGAATTAAAACTCTTACTAAAAATGGAATTTTGAATGATTATATAGAAATTCTTTATGCAAATGGGGATAAGTTATTTATTCCTGCTTCTAAAATAGAGTTGATTAGTAAATTTTCTGGAAAGGAAGGATATGTGCCAAAAGTTAATTCTTTGAATAGTAATGCGTGGGAAAAAGCTAAGAGAAGAGTTAGTCAAAAAATTAAGTATGAAGCTGAAAGGCTTCTTAAAGTACAAGCTGAAAGAAAAATAAAAAAAGGATTTGCTTTTAGCAAGGATAATGAACTTCAAACTATGTTTGATAATGAATTTTTATATGAGCCTACTGCTGATCAAATTAAAGCTACTATGGAAATAAAAAAAGATATGGAAAGTGATATTCCAATGGACAGATTACTTTGTGGTGATGTTGGTTATGGAAAGACTGAGGTTGCTTTTAGGGCTATGTTTAAAGCTGCTTTAGATAATAAACAAGTTATGTATCTTTGTCCTACTACGCTTTTATCAAGACAACAATATATGAGTGCTCTTGATAGATTTAAAAGTTTTCCTGTTAGAATCGAATTATTAAATAGATTTGTATCTTCTAAAAATACAAAAAGAATAATATCTGATTTTAATAATGGAAATATTGATATTTTATTTGGAACTCATAGAATACTTAGCAATGATATTAAACCTAAGGATTTAGGGCTTTTGGTTATTGATGAAGAGCAACGTTTTGGAGTGGCTCATAAGGAAAAAATTAAAGAATATAAGAGTAATATTGATGTACTTACTCTTACTGCAACTCCTATACCAAGGACTTTGCAAATGACTATTCTAGGACTTAAAGATTTGTCTTTAATTGAAACTCCTCCAAAGGATAGACATGCTGTACAGACTTATGTGCTTGCGTTTGATAAAAATGTTGTTAGAGATATTATTTATAGGGAGTTGTCACGTGATGGGCAAGTATTTATATTATATAATAGGGTTGAAGATATTGAATCTAAGGTTAGGGAGATACAAATGCTTGTTCCTGAAGCTAAAGTTGCTTTTGCACATGGAAAGATGGAAAAAAATAATCTTGAAAATATAATGAATGATTTTGTTCTTCATAAATATGATGTTTTGTTGTGTACTACTATTATAGAAACAGGTGTTGATATACCTAATGTTAACACTCTTATTGTATATAATTCCGATTGGTTTGGTCTTAGTCAACTTTATCAAATAAGAGGTAGAGTAGGTCGTAGTGATAGAATTGCTTATGCTTATCTGACATATGAAAATAATAAAGTTTTAACTGAAAATTCTATGAAAAGACTTCAAGTACTTAAAAATTTTACAGAGCTTGGAAGTGGTTTTACTATTGCTGCACGTGATTTATCAATCAGAGGGTCTGGTGATATTTTAGGAAGTGAGCAGGCAGGTTATATTGATTGTGTTGGTATCGATTTATATATGAAAATGTTGAATGATGAAATTTTAAAATTGAAGGGTATTGAAGTTCCAAATAAGAATAATGATGTTGTTAGCAATGTTGAGGTTACTAGTCATATTTCTGATGTTTATACAAATAGTGATGAATTGAAGATTGAAATTCATAAACTTATAAATAGTATTGATTCTTATGAAAAATATAATTCAGTTTATAATGAGCTTGAAGATAGATTTGGTAAACTTAATGATGATATTATTATATATATGAATAAGGAATTATTTGAAAATTATAGTAAGAAAATTGGAGTATCTAAATTAATTGAAGATAGTTTTAGCATATATGTAGTTTTTAATAGTATTAAATCAAATTCAATTGATTATGAAGATTTAATTATGAAATCACTTAAAATTAGTAACAGATTTATATTTTCTTACAGAGATAACTGTTTATTTATTAAAATTTTGAAAAATAGTGGTGAAGATAATCCAATAGTTTTATTTAATAAACTTTTTAAAGAAATGTAGTTTTAAAACTATGTTTTTTTATGAATATTTTTATTCTTTTATGGAAAAATAATTATGAAAGTGAGGAAATTAAATGAAGACTACTGGTGTTGTTAGAAGAATAGATGAACTTGGAAGAATTGTTATTCCTAAAGAGATTAGAAAAACATTGAAGATAAAGAATGGGGAGTCGTTAGAAATATTTTTAGAAGATGGGAATATAATTTTAAAGAAGTATTCTCATTTTGATGAATTAGATGATTTTTATGAAAAGTTTGTTGATAGTATTTCAAGTTCAATTGATAGGACTGTTTTAATTACTGATAGATGTAGTGTTATTGCGGGTGCTGGAATTTTAAAAAATAATTATATTGATTTAGATATTTCTTCTGGTGTTGATAAAGTTATTGAAGAGAGGACTAATGTTTTCTCATATGTTAAATCAAGTTTTAGTATAATTAAAGATAGGATAGATATTATTGAATATGTTATTTGTCCAATTATAGTAGATGGTGATGCTATAGGTAGCATAATTATAGTTTCTGATTCTTGTGATTTAGATTCTCATGATGAATGTATTGCAAATGTGTATTCTAAATTTTTGAGTAAATATATTGAATTATGATTTTTGTTATGGTATAATTTTAGTCAAATGTGATGAAGAAAAGTTAGAACAATTTTGAAATTATAGAGAGTTTGTGTTTGGTGAGAACAAATATTTTGAATTGTTTGGTATGATTTTTGGAACAGGTTTTGCCCGCAGTAATGCGTTAAAAAAATAAGCTTGTAATTTTTTACAAAATTAAGGTGGTACCACGGAATATTTCGTCCTTAGAGATATTTCGTTTTTTATTTATTGGAGGGATAATTATGAAAGAAAAATTTTATATTAGTACTGCAATTGCTTATACTTCTGCTAAACCTCATATTGGAAATACATATGAAATTGTTTTGACAGATGCTATTGCTAGGTATAAGCGACTTAAAGGATATGATGTTTATTTTCAAACTGGTACTGATGAACATGGTCAAAAAATAGAACAAAAAGCAATGGAAGCAGGTGTTTCTTGTAAAAAATATGTTGATAATATTGCTGATGAAATTAAAAATATTTGGGATGTTATGAATACTAGTTATGATAAATTTATTAGGACTACTGATCCTTTACATGTTGAGAAAGTTCAAAAAATATTTAAAAAATTATATGATCAAGGTGATATTTATAAAGGCGAGTACAAAGGGCTTTATTGTACACCATGTGAATCTTTTTGGACTGAAACTCAGTTAGTTGATGGTAAGTGTCCTGATTGTGGTAGAGAGGTTCATGAAACTAGTGAAGAAGCATATTTCTTTAGAATGAGTAATTATGCTTCTTGGCTTGAAAACTATATTGAGAGTCATCCACATTTTATACAACCTGAGTCTAGAAAAAATGAAATGATTAATAATTTTATTAAACCTGGGCTTGAAGATTTGTGCGTTTCTCGTTCTTCTTTTAAGTGGGGAATTCCTGTTTCGTTTGATGAAAATCATGTTGTTTATGTGTGGATTGATGCTTTAACAAATTATATTACTTTTCTTGGGTATGATCCAGATGGTAATTCAGATGAAATGTTTAATAAATATTGGCCTTGTGATGTACATGTAATTGGTAAAGATATTTTGAGATTTCATACTATTTATTGGCCTATTATTTTAAAAGCTCTTGATTTAGAACTTCCTAATAAGATATTTGGTCATCCTTGGATGCTTTTTGGAAATGATAAAATGAGTAAGAGTAAAGGTAATATTGTTTATGCTGATGATTTAGTTAATGAATTTGGTGTTGATGCTGTTAGATATTATATGCTTCATGAAATGCCATTTTCATCTGATGGAACTTTTACTAGGGAACTTCTTATAGACAGTATTAATTCTAATTTGGCTAATGTACTTGGTAATTTGGTTAATCGTACAATTGGAATGATTAATAAATATTTTGATGGTATTGTTGAAAATAAGAATGTAGTTGAGGATATTGATGCTGATTTAATTAATTTGGTTTTATCTAGTAAGGATATTGTTGATGAAAAAATGAATAATTTACGTGTTGCTGATTCTTTAGATGCTATTTTTGATATTTTTAGAAGATGTAATAAGTATATTGATGAAACTATGCCATGGGCGCTTGCTAAAGATGAAAAAAAATTTGATAGATTGTCTACAATTTTGTATAATTTAGTGGAATCAATTAGATTTGGTGCTGTTTTACTTCAAGCGTATATGCCAAGTACAAGCGAAAAGATATTTGAACAGTTAAATACTAATATTAGAAATTTTGATAGTTTAAATAAGTTTGGATATTATAAATCTGGTACAAAATTGAATGAGTCATTTGTTTTGTTTCAACGAATTGATTGTTAGTGCGTAAAACAAGAGTGTAAAGTTGGTACTTTTGCCCTTGTTTTTGTTTGATATTATTAAATAATGTTTTATAATTAATATGCAGTAGAAAATAACAAAAAGGAGATAATTATGGTTGCAGAAAGATTAAAGAGATATGCAGTAATTATGAGTGTTGTTTTTGTACTAGTTATGATTTATTTGACTGGTGTGCATTCTTTTATAGATACATTTATTTTCTGATTATGCTGTATGGTGTATATGTATTTTTAGAAACATTGGATGAATAGTAAAAAGTGGGTGATTATTTACCCACTTTTATGTTAAAATACTTTTGGAGGTATAGTTATGTTTGATACACATTTACATTTAGTTAATGAAGGATATGTTGATATTGATAAAGTTATAAGTGATGCTGTAGAAACAGGTGTTTTATATTTAATTCTTGGGGGATGCAGTAAAGAAGATAATATTTCTAATATTGATCTTTGTAAAAAATATGATAATTTGTTTATGACTGTTGGTTATCATCCTAGTGAAGTTGATAGTTTAGATGATTCTGACTTTTTATTACTTGAAAAACAGATTTGTGATAATCAAGATAAAGTTTTGGGTATTGGAGAAATTGGTTTGGATTATCACTATGGTAAAGAAAATAGAGAATTACAGATTGAAGTATTAAAAAAACAACTTTCTCTTGCTAAAAAATATAAATTACCTGTTATTATTCATACTAGGGATGCTATGCAAGAAACATATGATATTTTGAAAGACAGTGGTGTTAATGGTATTATTCATTGTTTTTCAGGAAGTAAAGATATGGCTGATAAATTTATTGAACTTGGTTTTTATTTAGGAATTGGGGGAGTAGTCACTTTTTCTAATAGTAAACTTGGTGATGTTGTTAAAGAAATTGATTTATCACATATTGTTTTAGAGACTGATTCACCTTATTTATCTCCTTTTAGAGGTGAAAGAAATGAACCAAAAAATATTAAAGTTATAGCGGAGAAAATAGGTTTTATTAAAAATGTTAGTGTTGATGATGTAGCAAAAATTACCAGTGATAATGTTATTAGATTATTTGACTTAGATGACAAAATATGATACTATTTTAATAGTTGAGGTGATTTATTTTGAATCATATTAAGAAAAATAGTTTTAAAATACTAATGAGTATTTTTAGTATATTTGGTTTTATGTGTATTTCTTTAGGTTTTGGTATAATGTATGCACTTGAAATTGATGAAACTAATATTAATGTAGTTAATGATAGTAAGAATTTACTTACTTATTCTGATTTAAAAAGTGGACAATCTGAATTGTTGGAAAAACAATTAAAACATTTTGTTAATGTTGATGGGAAATTAGGATTTT
>CAZVVV010000051.1:0-6378 GCA_964630725.1 uncultured Muribaculaceae bacterium | reverse complement strand
AACTCCAGACCCTTTGATTAAAAGTCAAATGCTCTACCGGCTGAGCTAGCGGAACGTTTTTCACATTTATAATATCATATTTTTTATTAAAAAGATACAAAAAAATTATTTTTTTGTATCTTTTTCTTCTAAAAGTTTAATTATTTTATTTTGATTTGCTGTTAATTTATTAATTTGTTCATGTAATTGTTCTAATATTAGCTCACTTTTTAAATCTGTTTTATAATCATTTTTACCTCTTAATGTATCTTTTTTTGCATTTCTATTTTGACTCATCATTATAATTGGTGCTTGGAGTGCCGCTACACATGATAGAACTAAATTAAGTAATATAAATGGATATGGATCTATATTTTTTAATATTGTTAAATTTAATAATATCCAAATTATTAGAAATAAACTGAATCCAATTATGAATCCCCAGCTACCTGCTATTTCAGTAAATTTGTCTGCTAACGCATCCCATTTTGTTCTTGTTTCTTCAAATTGTTTATCAACATCTATTGTTAATGGTTCATCAAATAGAAGTTCCATTAATTCATCTTCGCTTAATTCTTCATTATTTTTATTAATTAGTTTTTTTACAATTTCTTTTCTTGTTACCATTATCTTCCGAACCCCATCCTTTCTTTCATTAATTCATATTTTTCTTTTGCTTGTTGTCTTGATTTTTCTATTCCTTCATCTAATATTTTATCTATTTCGTTGCTATTTAATATTTGATTATATTTTTCTTGTATGTTAGCTATTTCTTTAGTCACAACATCTGCTAATTTAGTCTTGAATTCACCATAATTAGAACTTTTAAATTCTTGTTCTACTTCTTCGGTTGTTTTATTTGTAAAAGCTTTATATATATTTATTAGATTTGATATACCTGGTTTATTTTCTGTATCATATATTATTTTATTGTCTGAATCTGTTGTTGCACTCATTATTTTTTTTCTTATTGTTTCTTTGTTATCTAAAAGATTTATAACTCCTTTTTGATTTTCACTTGATTTTGACATTTTTTTAGTTGGATCTGTTAAATCCATTATTTTCGATCCTTCTTCTGGTATTAATGGTACTGGTATTGTGAATGTTTCACCATATTTTTTATTAAAACGTTCTGCTATGTCTCTTGCTAATTCTACGTGTTGTTTTTGATCTTTGCCCACTGGAACATAAGTTATGTCATATGCAAGAATGTCTGCAGCCATAAGGACTGGATATGTTAATAATCCACTTGTGAAATTCATATTTTTTAAGCTTTTATCTTTGAATTGAGTCATCCTAGATAGTTCTCCATAATATGTATTACATTCTAAAAGCCATGATATATTTGCATGGTATTCGTTTTCTGATTGAATAAATATTGTGTTTTTATTTTGGTCAATACCACATGCTAAGTATAGTGCAAGTAAGCTTTTTACTTTTGATGATAGTGTTTTAGGATCTTGTGGAATTGTTATTGCGTGTAAATCTGCTACAAATATATATGAGTCAAATTCATTTTGGTATTTTACCATTTGTTTTATTGCACCGATGTAATTTCCAATATGAATGGTTCCTGTTGGTTGTAGTCCTGTTAATATTTTTTTCTTGTTCATTTTATCACTTCCATTTAAATTATATCATTTATTTTGAGTAATTAAAACTTTTTTATATAAAATATATAGTTAAAAAAAGACTGCTAACAAATATTTTGTCAACAGTCTGAGATTTAATAACAAATCTTTTTATAATTATTCAACGATTTCAGATACTTTACCAGCACCAACTGTTCTACCACCTTCACGGATTGAGAATTCAGTTCCGTTTTCAAGTGCAATTGGGTGGATTAATTCTACTGTCATTGAAACATTGTCTCCAGGCATAACCATTTCAACACCTTGTGGTAATTCGATTACACCAGTAACGTCAGTTGTTCTGAAGTAGAATTGAGGTCTGTAGTTTGAGAAGAATGGAGTATGTCTTCCACCTTCTTCTTTAGATAATACATAAACTTCTGCTTTGAATTTATGATGAGGTGTAACTGTTCCTGGTTTAGCAAGAACTTGTCCACGTTCAACTTGTTCACGAGAAATACCACGTAATAATACACCAGCATTGTCTCCAGCTTCAGCATAATCTAATGATTTTTTGAACATTTCAATTCCTGTTACTACAGTTTTTTGAGTTGGTTTAATACCAACGATTTCAACTTCGTCATTTAGATTTAATCTTCCACGTTCTACACGTCCTGTAACTACTGTTCCACGACCTGTGATTGTGAATACATCTTCGATACTCATTAAGAATGGTTTATCAACATCACGTGTTGGAGTTGGAATCCATTCATCAACAGCGTCCATAAGTTCTTCAATTTTTTCAACGTATTTTGGATCTCCTTCAAGAGCTTTAAGAGCTGAACCACAGATAATTGGAGTTTCATCTCCTTCAAATCCATATTCATTTAATAAGTCTCTAACTTCCATTTCAACTAATTCAATTAATTCTTGGTCATCAACCATATCACATTTATTTAAGAATACTACCATTCTTGGTACTCCTACTTGACGTGATAATAGGATGTGTTCTCTTGTTTGAGCCATTGGTCCATCTGTAGCAGCGATTACTAAGATAGCTCCATCCATTTGTGCTGCACCAGTGATCATGTTTTTAACATAGTCAGCATGTCCTGGACAGTCTACGTGAGCATAGTGACGTTTTTCAGTTTCATACTCAACGTGTGCAGTATTAATTGTAATACCTCTTTCTCTTTCTTCTGGAGCTTTGTCGATATTTGCATAATCAACGAATTGTGCTCCACCCTTTTTTGCTAATACACTTGTAATAGCAGCAGTTAATGTAGTTTTTCCGTGGTCTACGTGACCAATTGTACCAACGTTAACGTGTGGTTTATTACGGTTAAATTTTTCTTTTGCCATAATTTTTTCCTCCTTTTTTAAATTACATTATAATTGTATCTAACAATTGAAAATTTTTCAACTGTTTTGACCTATTTTTTTATTAATTACCGCTTTTTTTAATTATTTCTTCGGCAATATTTTTTGGTACTTCTTCATAATGATCTGGTACCATTTGGAAAGTTCCTCTTCCTTGTGTGTTTGATCTAATGCTTGTTGCATAACCAAACATTTCTGATAGTGGAACCATTGCTTCGAATGCTATTGCATTTCCGCGTGATTCTTGTGATAATGGTTTACCACGTCTTGCAGTGATATCTCCCATTACATTTCCTAGATATTCTTCTGGTACAACGATGTCTACTTTCATGATTGGTTCAAGAATAACTGGCTTACATTTGTTTTTAGCTTCTTTTAAAGCCATTGATGCTGCAATTTTGAATGCCATTTCTGATGAATCGACATCATGGTATGAACCATCAAATAATGTTGCTTTTACATCAATCATTGGGTATCCCGCTAATACACCAGTTTGTAGTGCATCTTGTAATCCTTTATCTGTTACTGGAATGTATTCTCTTGGTACTACACCACCAACGATAGCATCAACGAATTCATATCCTTTGTCTGGGTTTGGTTCAAATTTAATCCATACGTGTCCATATTGTCCACGTCCACCAGATTGTTTAATGTATTTACCTTCACATTCACCTGTTTGTGTAATTGTTTCTCTATATGCTACTTGAGGTTTACCTACGTTTGCTTCAACGTGAAATTCTCTTCTCATACGATCTACCAATACATCTAAGTGAAGTTCTCCAATACCAGCAATGATAGTTTGTCCAGTTTCAGTATCAGTGTGTACTCTGAAAGTTGGATCTTCTTCTGCTAATTTTTGAAGGGCGATTGCCATTTTATCTTGATCTGCTTTTGATTTTGGTTCAATAGCAAGTTCAATTACTGGATCTGGTACTTCGATTGATTCAAGAATAATTGGTTTCTTTTCATCACATAAAGTGTCTCCAGTTGTTGTATTTTTAAGTCCTACTGCTGCAGCAATATCACCTGCATATACTTCTGATATTTCAGTTCTATCGTTTGCATGCATTTGTAGAATACGACCTACTCTTTCTTTTTCATCTTTTGTACTATTTAATACATATGAACCACTTGATAGGTGTCCTGAATAAACTCTAAAGAATGTTAGACGTCCAACGAATGGATCTGTCATTACTTTAAATGCTAAGGCACTAAATGGTTCTGAATCAGATGGATGTCTTTCTTCAGGTTCTCCTTTTAGATTTGTTCCTTTTACTGATGGAATATCTAGTGGAGATGGTAAGTAGTCAATTATTGCATCTAGTAATAATTTAACTCCTTTATTTCCTAATGCTGTTCCACACATGAATGGGAAGAATTTAGCTTGTAATACTCCATTTCTTATTGCTTTTTTAATTAATTCAATAGAAACTTCTTCTCCTTCAAGGTATTTTTCCATTAGTTCATCATCAAATTCAGCGATTGCTTCAAGTTGAGTTGTTCTATATTCTTCTACTTTATCAGTCATGTCAGCTGGTATTTCTATTTCAGTATAGTTTTCATCAGCATTTCCATCAAAATGATATGCTTTTCTAGTAATAAGATCTATTACTCCATTGAAATCAGATTCTGCTCCGATTGGAAGTTCAATAGCAGCAGTGTTTGCTCCTAAACGATCTTTTACACTTTGTAAGCTCATGTAGAAGTCTGCTCCAAGTTTATCCATTTTATTTGAGAAGATAATTCTTGGTACGTGGTATTCGTTTGCTTGTCTCCAAACAGTTTCACTTTGTGGTTCAACACCGGCATTTGAGTCTAGTAATAATACTGCACCATCTAGTACTCTTAGACTACGTTGTACTTCTACTGTGAAGTCTACGTGTCCTGGAGTATCGATAATATTGTATCTATATCCTTTCCAAAATGCTGTTGTTGCTGCACTTGTTATTGTGATTCCACGTTCTTTTTCTTGTTCCATCCAGTCCATTTGAGAAGCTCCATCATGAGTTTCACCAATTTTATGGATTTTTTTTGTGTGGTATAAGATACGTTCTGTAGCTGTTGTTTTTCCGGCATCGATATGTGCCATTATACCAAAGTTTCTTGTATGTTCTAAACTTGTTCCTCTAGCCATTGTATCCTCCCTACCATCTATAGTGAGCAAATGCCTTATTGGCTTCTGCCATTCTATGAGTATCTTCGCGTTTTTTAACTGAAGCTCCTGTTCCGTTTGAAGCATCAATTATTTCGTTTGCTAAGTTTTCAGCCATTCCGTGGCCTCCTCTTAGTCTTGCATAATTTGTTAACCATCTTAGTCCTAAAGTTTGTGATCTTTCTTCAGATACTTCGATTGGTACTTGATAGTTTGAACCACCAACGCGGCGTGATTTAACTTCTAAAGCTGGTTTTATATTTTCTAATGCTTGATTAAATACTTCCATTGGATCTTTTCCAGTTTTTTCTTTAATCATATCAAATGCATCATATAAGATTGTTTGTGCTTTTCCTTTTTTACCATCTAACATCATAGAGTTGATTAATTTTGTAACAACTTTTGATTTATATATTGGATCTGGTAAAACGTCTCTTTTAACTGCACGTCTTTTACGCATTTTTATTCCTCCTTTACTATTTTGTTAATTCTTTTTATTTTCCTCTTTTAGTTCCGTATTTAGAACGTGCTTGTTTACGGTCTTTAACTCCTTGAGTATCCATAGTTCCACGAACGATATGGTATCTAACACCGATTAAGTCTTTTACACGTCCACCACGAATTAATACAACACTATGTTCTTGTAGGTTGTGTCCTTCTCCAGGTATGTAAGCATCTACTTCTTTACCATTTGATAATCTAACACGAGCATATTTTCTTAATGCTGAGTTTGGTTTCTTTGGTGTTTTAGTTCCTACACGAATACATACTCCACGTTTTTGTGGTGATGGTACTTCTGTAGCTTTCTTTTGTAAAGTATTCATTCTTACTCCTAAAACTGGAGATTTTGATTTTCTTGTTTTGTCTTTTCTGTTTTTTCTAACTAATTGATTAATTGTTGGCATAACTTCTCCTTTCTACACACATATCCAGGTGTATCATTTTCTTCAATTTTTATTAGGTTTATTTAATAAACCCAATCAAATTCAAACATTGCTAATATATCATTTTATTTTGTGTTTGTCAATTGTTTTTTGGTATTTTGTAAGTGTTTTCAATTATTTTTCTTTATTATAATATGCAATTTTTATTAGTTATTAACAAAAAAGATAAGTTTGGATTATCTTTTTTTAATTCTATTTAGTAATACCTTGGTGTTCTTGTAATTCTTTTTGAAGTTCTAATGATAGTTTCATGCTGTCTTTTATTTTTTTATATGCTTTATCTTTTTCTTGTTTATTAAAGTATATACTAGTCATTGTTTCCATGCTTTTTAAATTAGTACTTATGTCATTA
>CAZVVV010000050.1:861-6473 GCA_964630725.1 uncultured Muribaculaceae bacterium | reverse complement strand
ATATATATAATTTTGTATACACTTGCAAATATATAATATAATTATGACTTTGACAGTTATAGAAATGAAAAATCTTTCAAACCCTTTATTTATAAGGAATTTGAGAGATTTTTTTATCTAAAAAAAATGCGTACTTTTTTATTTTTTTCTAAAATTCTATAAATTAATAATACAATAAATCATATCATGAGATGTACTTTAATTCATAATCTTTTAATAGTCTAACTTGTCATACTAAAAAGTCAAAAATTCAAAAGCTGCAAAAACCGAAAAACGGTAAAACTTGACAAAATCTAAAAATGCGAGTAAAATATTTAATTGTCGCGTGTGAAAGAGGTGTAGTAAATAATGTTTTATGATGAACAAGTGACAATGAAAGTTGTTGAAGAAGAACCGTCCCAGATATTCGACTTGATAAATGAAAATCATGTCGAACTAGTAAACAAAATATTATCAAAAAAATTAGTAGATATTAATCTTACAAATGAAAATGAAGATAGTATTCTAATGATAATGTTAAAAAAAGGATGGTATGAAGTTGTTTTAAAACACATAAAAAATAAAGAATGGCAAGTGAACCATCAAAACAAACAAGGAGAAACATTCGCACATATTTTAGTATCAAAAAATTATCGTGAAGTTTTAGAAATAATAAAACAACTACAAAAAAATAAAAACTTTATTCCAAATATTAGGAATAAAAAAGGAGAAACAATTCTAGATAAATCAATCAATGAACATTACATATATACAACAGTAAAAATACTCGAAGATGATAGATTCAATAATATAGATCTAGTATCCTTTAAAAACTTATATGAAAACTATATAAGAAGTAATAACTATGGTATTTATTCTAAAATGAATAACTTGGAAATAATTATTGACAATCTTGTTGATAAAGAATTATTACCAAAAGTAGAAAAAATAGTAGATACTATTACAAAAAATTTTGAAGAAATAAAAAATCACGTGCAAAACAATGAAATAAAATATTTAGATAATATTGTATATAGTGTATTGCAAGAAGTTTAAAGTAAATTACTTGATTAATTTACTTTTTTCTTTTATAATCTATAACTGGAGTGATGAATTATGAATATCCCAAACTTAAAAGAAGCAAAAAAAAGAACAAATAAAGAAGTAGAAACAAATTATTATGTTTCAAAATATCAAAATATTGTAAATAACAAAAAATACTTTTTAAAAACATATGGTTGTCAAATGAATGAACATGATAGTGAAAATATGAAAGCAATACTTGAAGAAATGGGTTTTAAAGAAACTGAAAATATGGAAGATGCTGACCTAGTGTTACTAAATACATGTTCAATAAGAGAAAATGCACATAATAAAGTATTTGGAATGTTAGGCAGAGCCAAACACTTAAAAAACACTAAAAAAGACTTAATCGTAGGAATTGCTGGATGCATGGCACAAGAAGAAGTCGTAGCACAAGAAATATTAAAAAAATATAAATGGATGGACTTTGTACTTGGAACACATAATATAGAACAATTAAGTGAACTTGTATATGACTCATTAAAAAAACATGAACTAAAAATTGAAGCACAAAGTTGTGAAGGAAAAGTACTCGAAGGATTACCTGCAATAAGAAATAGTAAAGTAAAAGCATTTGTTAATATAATGTATGGATGTGATAAGTTCTGTACATACTGCATTGTACCATATACAAGAGGAAAACAAAGAAGCAGAAAAAAAGAAGACATAATAAAAGAAGTAGAACAACTCGTAAAAGATGGATACCAAGAAGTAACATTATTAGGACAAAATGTAAACGCCTATGGAAAAGATTTAAATACAGATTATACTATGACAGATTTATTAACAGACGTTGCAAAAACCAATATCAATAGAATAAGATTTGTAACATCACATCCATGGGACTTTACAGATGATATGATAGAAACAATAGCAAAATATAAAAACATAATGCCAAGTATCCATTTACCAGTACAATCAGGAAACAACGAAATATTAAAACTAATGGGAAGACGTTATACAAAAGAAGAATATTTAACATTATTCAATAAAATAAAAGAAAAAGTTCCAAATGTTTCAATAACCACCGACATAATTGTTGGATTTCCTAATGAAACTGAAGAACAATTCAATGATACTTTAGATTTAGTAAATAAATGTAAGTTTGATCTAGCTTATACCTTTATATTTTCAAAAAGAGTAGGAACACCAGCAGAAAAAATGCAAGATAATATCTCTTTAGAAGAAAAAGAAGAAAGATTATATAAATTAAATGAACTAATAAATAAGTATGCACTTGAAAATAATGAAAAACTATTAAACAAAACAGTAAAAGTTTTAGTCGAAGGACCAAGTGATAAAAATGATATGTTAATGGGTTACACTGATACTAATAAACTGGTAAATCTAAAAGGACCAAAAGAAATAATAGGTAAAATAGTAGAGGTAAAAATAATAGATGTAAAAACTTGGAGTCTAGATGGAGAATATGTAAAATAACATATTCTTTTTTTTAAAAGTATTTGTAAAATTTAAAAAATATGATACTATATAATTGGTGAAAGTATGGACAATAAGAAAAAAATAATATTAACAATTCTTCCAATAATTATAATCTTAGGAATAGTCACAGCATTAAGTCTATACTTTAAAATGATAGATGATTTTAATAATGCAACATTTAAACTAAATGGAGAAGATACAATAACACTTGAAGTAGGAAAAGAATATAAAGAACCAGGATATATTGCAGTAGTAAATAAAAAGGATAAAGAAACAGATGTTAAAGTACTATCAAATTTAAATATTAACGCTGTTGGAGAATATGAAATAAGTTATACTTTAAACTTTAATAAAATAAAAAAACAAAAAGAATTAACAAGAAAAATAAAAGTAGTTGATACCACAAAACCAGTCCTTACAGTCGAAGGAAAAACTCAAATAACTAAACAAGTCGGAGATAATTTTAAGGTTCCAAATTATAAGGCAATAGACAATGTAGACGGGAACATCACTAAAAAAGTTAAAGTAACATCAAACGTAAATACTAAAAAAGCAGGAAAATATACAGTAAAATACTCAATCGAAGATTCAAGTGGTAATAAGGTAGATAAAACAATTAATGTTACAGTAAAAGAAAAACCAAAACCAAAGACAACACCAAAGAATACTTATCCAAAAAATGAAAAATCAAACTACAAAGGAACTTTCATTGAAATTTCAATACCTGCACAAACACTAAAATATTATCAAAATGATAAGCTAGTGTTAAAATCAAGCGTGGTAACAGGATTAAACAATACAACTCCAACTGGAACATATAAAGTAATTAATAAAGCTAGGAATACAACTTTAAGAGGAAAAAATTATACAAGTTTTGTATACTATTGGATAGCATTCAAAGGCTCAGCATACGGATTGCATGATGCAACATGGCGTTCATCATTCGGAGGAAAAATATATAAAACAAATGGTAGTCATGGATGCGTTAATATGCCATATTACAATGCACAACTACTATATTCAATGGTAACTATTGGAACCCCAGTATATATTTATTAATAAAAAAGTAAACAAAACCATTATATTAGCATAAATTAAATTGAGGGGTGATATAGTGGGCAGTTTTAGAGAAATAGTCACAAAAGCAGTGATAGGAAAAGGTAAAAAATTATTTTCAAATAACTATACATTAATACCAGAAGAAATTCCTACAACTATACTAGGATGCTGGGTAATAAATCATAAATTCAAAGGACAAAAAGAAAATGATAAAATCCGAGTAGAAGGAACTTGTGACGTAAACATTTGGTACTCATACGATAAAGATACAAAAACAGTTGTATCTAAACAAACAATATCATACAATGAATTGCTAAATGTAAAAAGAACTAAAGAACTAGAATCCAATAGTCAAGAAGAAATAATTGTAAGAAGTCTAAAACAACCAAGTTGTACAAAAGTAGAAATAAAAGAAGGAAAAATAGAATATTCTATTGAAAAAGAACTAGGAATAGAAATAGTCGGAGATACAAAAATGCGTATTTCAGTTGACGAAGACGAAGATGAATGGGAAGATATAATTGATGAACAAGAACAAGAAGAAATATCAAAACAGATAGAAAACTCAGTTGAAGAAAATTTTATAACCGAAGACAAATAAAAGACTAAAATGTCTTTTTTCTTGATTTATAAGCACAACTATGCTATAATACAGGCACTTGAGGTGAACATATGAAAAATAAAATAATAGGAAACATTAAACTATATCCAAAAAATACTAAGAAAAAAATTATGACATTATTCTTAATAGGAACAATTATATCAACATCATTAACAGGATGTGCTAAAGATAAAACATGTAATATAAAAGAAGATCATTATCATATTTATAAAAATAAAAATGATATAGAATATACATATAAAGATTGTAACTTTGATTCAAAATCATACACAAATACTGGAGACTATATAATAAAAGATGACTTAGGAAACTATCTTTACCAAAATAATTTATATGAAACAGATTTGTTAAAAGATGAGATAGAAAATGAACTAAATAAACGAGAAACAATATATCAAATTAAAAAAACAATACCATATAAAAATAAAAATGGAAAACTAACATTTCCAACCAAATGGAAAACAGTAAGTAAAAAAATATTCTCAAATTATGAAGGAATAGGACGCACAGGGACAGAAATAGAATATAAAACATACAAACTAACAAAAGAAAATAACATTTATAAAAAAGAAAAAATGACATCAAAAGAATTAGAACAAGGAACATATATAGATATAAATGATTTTGTTGTCTTACAAGATGCAGAACAATCCTATTATGTAAAAGGAAAAAAATTATAAGATAGAAAGGGAAAAAATATGTTTGAAGTAGGAAATGTAAAAATTAAAAATAAGATAGTATTTGCACCAATGGCTGGAGTATCAAACATAAGCTTTAGAACAATAATAAAAGAAATGGGGGCAGGCTTAATATACTCAGAAATGATAAGCACAATGGGTATCAAATATCAAAGTCAAAAAACTATAGACTTAATAAACTTTAATGAAACAGAAAGACCAATAAGTATTCAAATATTTGGAAACGATATAGATTCATTTGTCGAAGCGGCAAAATATATCGAAAACAATTATCATCCTGATATAATAGATATAAATATGGGATGCCCAGTTCCCAAAATAGCATTAAAATCACAAGCTGGAAGTGCTCTTTTAAAAAATCCAGATAAAATATATGAAATAGTTAAAAAAGTAGTAGAAAACACAAACACTCCAATAAGCGTAAAAATAAGAAGTGGTTGGGATGAAAATAGCATAAACGCTGTAGAAGTAGCACAAAAAATAGAACAAGCCGGAGCATCATTAATAGCTATACACGCAAGAACAAGAAGTCAAGGCTATAGTGGTAAAGCAAATTGGGACATAATAAAACAAGTAAAAGAAAACGTTAATATTCCTGTAATAGGAAATGGAGACATAAAAACAATATATGATGCGAAAAAAATGCTTGATGAAACAAAATGCGATGCCATAATGATTGGAAGAGCAACACTAGGTAATCCATGGTTCATAAAAGAATGTGTAGAATA
>CAZVVV010000050.1:0-851 GCA_964630725.1 uncultured Muribaculaceae bacterium | reverse complement strand
ATCCTCCAACAAATATAGAAAAAATAGATATGATTGAACATCACTATGAACTTTTAAAAAAATATACTAGTGAAAAACAAGCACTATTAGAAATTAGAATGCATGCACTTTGGTATATAAAAGGACTACCAAATATAAAAGAATACAAAAATAAAATAACATCATGTAAAACAGAACAAGAGTTTAAAAACTTATTAAATGAGATAAGAGAAAACGTAAAATAGATACAAAAAAGTATCTTTTTTTTTAATAAAATAGTATACTAAATATAGGTGATAAAAATGAAAATAGCAATAGCATCAGATCATCGTGGTTATGAGATGAAACAAGAACTAATAAAATATTTAAAAACTCAAAACTATGAAGTACTAGATTTAGGAACAAAAAGCAAAGAAAAAGCAGACTATTCAAAATACGGAATACTACTAGGAGAAACAATAAAAGACAAAAAAGCTGATTTAGGAATTGCTCTTTGTGGAACGGGGATAGGAATATCAATAGCATGCAATAAAGTAAAAGGAATAATCTGTGCAAAAGTATCCAATAAAAAAGAAGCACGACTTGCCAAAGAACACAATCATGCTAATATAATTGCATTATCTGGAGAAATGTCAAAATTAAAAACAAAACAAATTATAAAAACATTCTTATCATCACAAGAAAACAATCAAGAAAAATATATAAAAAGAATAAATCAAATTAAGGAGTACGAAAATGGGTAAAATAACTCTATACTTTCTAATAACAATATTAGTAATAATATCACTAGACTCAATAAATATAAATAATATATTTAAAAAAAATAAAATATTTCAAGCAAGATTATTTTACTTTTTCTTAGCAATATCACT
>CAZVVV010000049.1:0-6520 GCA_964630725.1 uncultured Muribaculaceae bacterium | reverse complement strand
AGTTTTTTTGTTTAATTAAATTATTAGTATTATCTTTATATATTTTATTGTATTACAAAAGTATGCATTTAATTATATAATTGGAATTTAGTTAATATAATTTAATTTATATTATTTATTGCCATTAACTAATGTTTCACGTGAAACATTAGTTAATAAGAAATTTTAATGTTAAAAAATAAGGCTTTTATTTTTTAAATAATTTTTTAACCTTTATTTATATGTTCCTTAAATGAGATACAATCAATAAAATTGAAAATTATTTCCCGGGAAATAATTTTCAATTATATGTTGTTAAATTGTTAATAAGTATCATTTTTCAATGTTTCACGTGAAACATTGAAAAATATTAATGCTTTTTATATTATTATATTCTTTTATGAATAATTATTTTTTTATTTTCTTGCTTTTAATTAATTTAATCTATGTTTCACGTGAAACATTATTATTTTTTATAATTAATAATTTATATATTATTTATTATATTTTAATTTTATTAATTATGTTTTTTAAAATGCATTTTAAATATAAAAATTGATCTGTAAATTATTTCCCGGGAAATAATTTTGAATTATATGCTGTTAAATTGTTAATAAGTATTATTTTCTAATGTTTCACGTGAAACATTAGAAAATATTTCATACAAATACAAATTACATATCATAGACTTTATTAATTTAATTTGATACAATGTTTATAGTGATTTTGGGGGTGATATTATTGCTTATTTAGCTTTATATAGAAAATATAGACCAACTTGTTTTGAAGAGGTTGCTGGTCAAAATTCTATTGTTAAAATACTTAAAAATTCTATTGCTAATAACTGTGTTTCTCATGCTTATTTATTTGCTGGTCCAAGGGGAACTGGTAAGACAAGTTTGGCAAAAATTATTGCAAAAACTATTAATTGTTTTAATTTGAACGGATCAACATTTTGTAATGAATGTGATAGTTGTATTTCTTTTAATGACAAAAATAATCCTGATATTATTGAAATAGATGCTGCTTCTAATAATGGTGTTGAAGAAATTAGAAAAATTAGAGATAGTGTTAATTTAATGCCTAGTATTTCAAAATATAAAGTTTATATTATTGATGAAGTTCATATGTTATCAAGTGGGGCTTTTAATGCATTGTTGAAAACTCTTGAGGAACCACCAGCTCATGTTATTTTTATATTGGCAACTACAGAGTTTTATAAAATTCCAGAAACTATTATTTCTAGATGTCAATGTTTTAATTTTGAACGTATTTCAAATAATGATATTGTTAATAAATTAAAATATATTGTTAATTGTGAAAAAATTACTATTGATGATGAAGTTTTAAATTTGATTGCAAAATATAGTGATGGTGGTTTAAGAGATTCAATTAGTATGTTAGATAAATTGGTTTCTTATTCTAACAAAATTACTGTTGATGATTACTACACTTTAAAAGGTATTGTTAACGAAGAATGTTTAAAATCTTTAACAAATTATATTTTTAATGGAGATATTTCTGGTATTTTAAATCTTTTAACTGAATTGGAAAATTCGGGTAAAGATGTGATTATTTTATTAGATAGTTTTATGGATTATCTTAAGTCTTGTTTAATTTTACATAATTGTGATGATGTTGATTCTATTTATAGTTTAATTCTTGAATTGAATGAGTTAGATATATTGCTAAAAAGAAGTAGTAATAAAAAAATTATTTTTGAGGTTGGAATTATTAAGATTGTTAATAAATTATTTAATACTAAAACAAATGTTTGTAATTCTCAAAATATAGATAATTTGTCTACTTTAAAAAATGATGATATTCATGAGGATGTAGTTGAAACTTATAAAATGTGTTATAATAAAGAAGTCAGGATTAATAATGCTTTTGCTTTGGCTGATAAGAGTATTTTAAATGATCTAAAAATCAAATGGGTTTTATTTTCTGAAGTTGTTTCTAATCCTGAGGATTCTTTGTTTGTTTCTTATTTAATTGATAGTACCTTAAGAGTTGCAGGTAAATATGAATTAATTTTATCAGTTAAATATGATTCTATTCTTAAGAATGTTGATAACAATATTTCTATTATTGAATCAATTTTTAATACTATTATGAATACTAACTATAAACTTGTTTTTATAAATGATTCTGATTGGAATAATTTAAAAAGTGAATACATAAAAAATATTCAAAATGGATTTGTTTATAGTTATATTAATGAAGAAAATGTTAATAATGATGTTAAAATTTCTTCAAGTGAAAATGTATCTTTTAAAAATAATGATAGTGATGTTTTAGTTACTTCATTATTTGACAAGGATATTGTTGAATTGAAATAGGAGGGATAAATATGAATATGCAAGCTTTAATGAAACAAGCACAAGCTATGCAAAAAGAAATTACAAATATTAAGAATGAAATTGACAGTTCTACTTTTGAAGGAAGCAGTTCATTAGTTAAGGTTGTAGTTAATGGAAAAAAAGAAGTTTTAAATGTTAAAATTTCTTCTGATATTAATGATATAAGTGATGATATTTCTATGTTAGAGGATATGATAGTTTTAGCTATGAATGATGCATTTTTAAAGGTTGATAAAACTGTTAATGAAAAGATGGGAAAATATTCTAATATGATGTCAGGATTAATGTGATAATATGTATCCAAAGAGTTTAGTAGATTTAATTGAATATTTTAAAAAGTTTCCAGGGATTGGAGAAAAAACTGCTGAAAGATTAGCTTTTTCTGTACTTAATTTTGATGATGATGAAGTAACTAATTTTAGTAATGCATTGTGTAATGCTAAAACATGTATTAAACCATGTCCAGTATGTGGTACTTTGACAGAAAATAATTTATGTTTTATTTGTAGTGATAATTCGCGTAATTGTGATAGTATTTTAGTAGTTGAAAATTCTAAGGATGTATTTTTGTTTGAAAAACTTGGTAATTATAATGGATATTATCATGTTCTTGGTGGTTTGATTTCTCCGCTTGATGAAATTGGTCCAGATGATTTATCTATTGAGTCATTGGTAAAAAGAGTTAAAGAAAATAATATTAAGGAAGTTGTTCTTGCTATTAAAACTGGTATAGAAGCTGATACAACTGCTTTATATGTAAAAAGATTATTAGAAAAAGATGGAGTTGTAGTTACTAGAATAGCTAATGGTATTCCTATTGGAGCAGATATGGAATACATTGATATTCTTACGTTAGAAACTGCTTTAAATAACAGAAAAGAAGTATTTTAATAAATTATAATCATATATTTTTTTGAGGTGTTATTCTTGAAGAAACAATTATATTTTATTGGGAAAAAACTTCTTTTGGCTCCTTTTATAATTTATATATATGATTTAATAATGGGCTCTTCAATTTATTTTATTCCAATTAATATTATTACTATTTTAATAGTAGGGTTATTTGATATTTTTGGATTGATTTTGTTGATAGTTTTGTTATTAATTTTATGATGAGGTGATAGGCATGTTAAATAAATATGAAAAAATACAAAATGTTTTTTATAAATATATTATAAATTCTGTTGAAAATGGTCATATTTCTCATGCTTATTTAATTGAAACTAATGGTGTTTCTTATGGATATGATTTAGCTGTTTCACTTGCTAAGTTTTTTCTTTGTATTGGTAAAAATTCTTTACAACAAAAATTAATACTTGATGAAATTGATAAGAATATATATTCGGATTTATATATTATTAATAGTAATAACAATGAAATAAAGAAAAATGATGTTGCTTTTTTAAAACATATTTTTTCTTTTAAGTCTCAAGAAAATAATAAAAGAGTTTATATTATTAACAATGCTAATTTACTAAATGTTTCTTCTGCGAATACATTACTCAAATTTTTAGAGGAACCTGATGATGATATAATTGCAATTTTAGTGAGTGATAGTAGATATGATTTACTTAATACTATTGTTTCGCGCTGTCAAGTTTTATCACTAATAAATAATGAGTCATTTATTGATAGATTGATTTGGAATGATTATGATGAAGTCTTGAATTATAATGATTTTGTTAATAATAAAATTTCTAATATTGTTAATTTATATTGTTTGTTAGAATTGAGTGATGTTTTTTTACTTACTAATGAATATATGTATAGTATTAAAAATGAACTTAGTAATTTTTTTCTAGTTGGTCTTGCTTTATATTATGATATTTTTAATTTATATTATGATAGGAATTTAAATTTTCTTGATGGATATGATGAAGAAAAGGCAAAAATTATGAAAAATAATACAATTAGTGATATAATAAAGAAGATTGATATAATTAATTTATTTATTAATAAATCTAAATCTAATGCTAACAAAGATTTATTAATTGATGAATTTGTATTTAAGATGTTAGGAGATGATTAGATGGTTGAGGTGTTTGGTGTATGTTTTGATGATTCTACTAAAATATATTATTTTTTACCTAATGGGAATGAACTTAAAAAAAATGATTATGTTGTAGTTGAAACCAATCGTGGTCAACAATTTGGGGTAGTTTCTACTGATAAAATTGTTGTTGATAAAAATCGAATTTCATTTGAACTTAAAAATATTTTAAAAGTTGCTGATTCAAATGATATTGGTGTGAATGAAAAAAATATTAAAGATGCAGAAATTGCAATAGAACGTGCCAATAAATTTATTGATGAATTGGATTTAGATATGAAAATTTTGGATGCTTCTTTTACTTTTGATCGTTCGCAACTTTTATTTAATTTTTTATCAGATACAAGAGTTGATTTTAGAGAACTTGCTAAAAAGCTTGCTTATATTTATAAAACTAGAATTGAACTTAGACAAATTGGAGTTCGTGATAAAGCAAAATGTATTGGTGGTTATGGTATTTGTGGTAAAAAATTGTGCTGTTCTACTTTTTTGAATGATTTTAATAGTGTTTCTATTAATATGGCTAAGAATCAGAATCTTGCATTAAATCCTCAGAAGATTAATGGTGTATGTGGTAGGTTGATGTGTTGTTTGGGTTATGAAAATGAATTGTATAATGAGTATAAAAAAGATTTTCCTAAAGTAGGAGAAATTGTATCTAATGATTCTTATAAAGGTAAAGTAGTATATGTAGATTTATTTAAAAAAATGTATAAATTGGAATTAGAAGATGGTAAAGTTGTGGATGTGATGTTATGAAATTAATTGTTGGAATAGGTAATCCTGGTAGAGAGTATAAAACTACTAGGCATAATATTGGTTTTAATATTTTAGATAATTATGCTTCTTTTCATTCTGTTGAAATTACTAAAGAAAAGTTCAATGGATTGTATACTGATTTTGTTTTTAATGGAGAAAAAATTATTTTATTAAAGCCTTTGTCTTATGTTAATTTATCCGGTATTGTTGTAAAAAAATATATAGACTATTTTAATATTTCATTAGATGATGTTTTGATTATATGTGATGACTTGGATTTGAGTTTTGGAAAAATTAGACTTCGTTTATCTGGCTCATCTGGAGGGCATAATGGTCTTAAAAATATTGAAGAAAATTTGGGTACTAAAAATTATAAGCGTATGAAGTTTGGTATTTCTAATAATAAAAATATTGATACTAAAGATTATGTTTTGGGTAGTTTTTCTTCTGAGGAACGTAATAAAATTAATGAAATATTACCTATTACTGTTAATATTTTAGATGATTTCTTGGTTATGTCTTTTGCTAATTTAATGAATAAATATAATTAGGGTGATACTATGAATGTATTAGATAAAATGAGCACTTTTTCTTATAAAAATAACATTAGTTTATTTGGATTAACTAATGAGTTTTTTGCTGTTGTTATTAATAAGTTTTTTAATAGCATTGAAGATGCTATTTTGATTGTTGCTCCAAGTATGTTTGAAGCAAAAAAAATATATGATGCTGTAAATCGATATAATGATAATTGCTTTTTATTTGAAACTGATAGTTTGTCTTTTGTTAATACATTTGCTTCTAGTCCTATTCTTAAAACTGAGAGACTTTCTGTTTTGAACGAACTATTAAATAATAAAAAAAGGATTGTTGTTACTGATTTAGTTGGTTATTTAAAACATTTACCTTCAGTTAATGAATATACTAATAAAATTATTAAATTATCAGTTGGGGATAGTATTTCTATTGAATCTATTATATCCAAACTTGATGATTTGGGGTATAAACGAGAAGATTTAGTTGTGAAGATGGGTGATTTTGCTGTTAGAGGATATATTTTAGATATATTTTTGATTGATAGTGAAAATCCAATAAGAATTGAATTTTTTGGTGATGAAATTGAATCTATTCGTTTTTTTAATTCAGATGATCAAAGATCTGTTTCAAGTGTTAGTTCTATTAAAATATATCCTAATGATGAGATTAATACTAATGAATATGTAAATATTTCATCTTATCTAGGTGGTTGTTATACTGTTTTTAAAGACTATAATCAAATTAATGTTTCATATAAGAATAAGTTTCAGGAACTTTTGGATTATGGGGATGGGTTGCCATTGTTTTTTAAATTAGAGGATATTTCTGTAGA
>CAZVVV010000048.1:0-6525 GCA_964630725.1 uncultured Muribaculaceae bacterium | reverse complement strand
AAAAAAATTAGCACTCATGTATTGACAATGCTAACATATAATATTATAATGGTATTAGCACTAAGGGAAATAGAGTGCTAAAGGAGGTTAATATGCTAACTTCAAGACAAGAAAAGATACTCCAGTTGATTGTTGATGAGTATGTTAAGAGTGTTAATCCTGTTGGTTCTAAACTAATTTGTGATGAGCTTAATTGTTCTAGTGCTACTGTTAGGAATGAAATGTCTATTCTTGAAGATCTTGGTTATCTTGAAAAGACTCATGTTTCTAGTGGTAGAATACCTAGTGAGGCTGGTTATCGTTATTATGTAGATAATTTAATGGAGCCTAAGAAGATGAATGGTGATGATGTATTGAAGTTACAGGTTATATTTAATAATAATAAATTGGATATGCCTGATGTAATTAAAAAGAGTCTTGCTATTATATCTGAGCTTACTGATTGTACATCAGTGGTACTTGGTTCTAAGTCTAATGAGAATAAGTTACAAAAGGTTGAGGTTCTTCCTCTTATGGATTCTAAGCTTATTGCTATAATAGTGACTGATAAAGGGCATGTAGAGCATAAGAATATGTCTATTTCTGGTGTTAGTATTGAAGAGGTTCAAAAGACTGTTGAGCTTATTAATAAATTGCTTATTGGTACTCCGATTGATGAGATTAATAAGAAGTTGGAGTTTGAGGTTAAACCAATAATTAATCAATATGTAATGCAACATGAAGTAATATATAATGCTTTTTATAATGTATTTAGTGATATGGTTTCTAAGAATGATATGTCATTTGTAGGGAAGACTAATATTTTGAATCAACCAGAGTTTAACAATGTAGAAAAGATTAAGAATCTTCTTAATAAGTTTGAGGATAGTTCTTTATTTGAATCTATTGAAGAGGATGATAATGATATAAATATTTATATTGGAAAGGAATCTAAATTAGATGATGATGTTACTGTTATTAAGACTAAGTATAAGACAGATACTGATGAGGGTACAATAGCGGTAATTGGTCCAAAGAGAATGGAATATGATCGTGTTGTTTCTCTTCTTGGGTATATAAAAGAACATCTTAAGTGAGGGAGGAATCATGGAAGAAAATAAAGAAATTGAAAAAGAAGTTGAAGTAAAGAAGAAGCATAAGCCTAATAAGAATGAAGAAATAGAGCTTCTTAAGGGTGAGATTGAGTCTTTAAATAATGAGGTTCTTCGTAGTAAGGCTGATTTAATAAATTATCGTAAGAGAAAGGATGAAGAGACTTCTAATTTACTTAAGTATTGTAATAGTGATTTGATATTGTTATTACTTAATGTTGTGGATAATTTTGAAAGGGCTTTGGTTTTGGATGATGAGGCTTTTAAGAGTTATCTTGATGGTTTTAGACTTATTTATAATCAAGTTATTGATATATTAAATGGGTATGAAGTAAAAGAGATTGAAGCGCTTGATAAAGTGTTTGATCCAATGTATCATCAAAGTGTTGCTACTAAAAAAGATGATACTAAAGAGTCTGGTGTAGTACTTGAAGTGTTTAAGAAAGGGTATACATATAAAGACAAAGTTTTACGACCTGCAATGGTTATAATAAATGAATAATAGTTAAAAATAAATATGAAAGGAAATGATAATATGAGTAAAATAATTGGTATAGACTTAGGTACAACTAATAGTTGTGTTGCAGTCTTAGAAGCAGGGGAAGCTAAAGTAATCCCAAATCCTGAAGGAAATAGAACTACTCCTTCAATTGTAGCATTTAAAAATGGAGAAAAATTAGTCGGAGATGTTGCAAAGCGTCAAGCTGAAACTAATCCTAATACTGTTCGTAGTATTAAGAGATTGATGGGTACTAAGGAAAAGGTTGAACTTGATGGTAAAAAGTATAGTCCTGAAGAAATTAGTGCAATGATTTTAACTGATTTAAAGAATAGTGCTGAAGCATATCTTGGTGAAAAGGTTACTAAAGCAGTAATTACTGTTCCAGCATATTTTAATGATGCACAACGTCAAGCTACTAAGAATGCTGGTAAGATAGCGGGACTTGAAGTAGAAAGAATTATTAATGAACCTACTGCTGCTTCACTTGCATATGGTTTAGATAAACAAGATAAAATGCAAACTATTCTTGTATATGACTTAGGGGGAGGAACTTTTGATGTTTCTATTCTAGAACTTGGTGAAGGTGTATTTGAAGTAAAGGCTACTAATGGTAATAACCATTTAGGTGGTGATGATTTTGATGAAAAGATTATTAATTATTTAGTTGATGAATTTAAGAAGGCTAATGGTATTGATTTATCAAAAGATAAGATGGCAATGCAACGTTTAAAAGAAGCTGCAGAAAAAGCTAAGAAGGATTTAAGTGGAGTAACTACTACTCAAATATCTTGTCCATTTATAACACAAGGTAGTGATGGTCCACTTCATTTAGATATGACTCTTACTCGTGCTAAGTTTGAAGATTTAGTTAGAGATTTAGTGGATTCTACTCTTACACCAGTAAGAAATGCATTAAAAGATGCTAAAATATCTAAGAATGATATTGATCAAGTAATTTTAGTTGGTGGTTCTACTCGTATTCCTATGGTTCAAGAATTAATTAAGAAAGAATTAGGAAAGGAACCTAATAAATCAGTAAATCCAGATGAAGTAGTAGCAATGGGTGCCGCTATTCAAGGTGGTGTACTTACTGGGGATGTTAATGATGTAGTTCTTCTTGATGTAACACCATTATCACTTGGTATTGAAACTTTGGGTAATGTAATGACTGTGTTGATTCCTAGAAATACTACAATTCCTACTAGTAAATCTCAAGTATTTAGTACAGCTCAAGATAATCAACCTGCTGTAGATATTCATGTTCTTCAAGGTGAAAGACCAATGGCTGCTGATAATAAGACACTTGGTAGATTCCAACTTACTGATTTACCTCCTGCACCACGTGGAGTACCTCAAATTGAAGTTAAGTTTGATATTGATGCTAATGGTATTGTAAATGTAACTGCTAAGGATTTAGGTACTAATAAGGAACAAAAGATTACTATTACTTCTAATACTTCACTTTCTGATGATGAAATTGATAAGATGGTAAAGGAAGCTGAAGCTAATAGAGAAGAAGATGAAAAGAGAAAGTCTTTAGCGGATGCTAAAAATGAAGGGGAACAAATGATTTTTGCTACTGAAAAGGCTATTAAGGATTTAAAAGATAAAGTAGAAGATAAAGAAAAGTCTGATGCTGAAGAAAAGATTAAAGATTTAAAAGAAGCATTAGAAAAGGATGATCTTGATGATATTAAGAAAAATACTGAAGCTTTACAAGAAGTTACTTATGCTTTGGCAGCAAAGGTTTATCAACAAGCTGCTCCTGAAGAAAATAAAGAATCTAGTGATGATAATAAGAGTGATGATGGAGTACAAGAAGCAGAATACGAAGAAAAATAATTTATTTAGGGGAAGTCTAATGACTTCCCTTATATATAATATATAGGGAGAGATTATGGAAAAGATTAAACAAAGGTGTGAAGTAGATGATTCTTATAAATGGGATTTGTCTAAGATTTATAGTAGTAATGAAGATGTTGATGTTGATCTTGATAGGGTTTTGTTATTGACAAAAGAGTTTTGTTTGTATGAAGGTCATCTTCTTGAAAGTAGTACTAGTCTTCTTGATGGGATAAATAAGTATTATGAATTATTAAGGCTTATTGATAAGTTAGTGGTTTATGCTAATATGAAGCATCATGAGGATATGTCTATTACTAATAATCTTACTTTGGTAAAGAGAATTGATGGTGTTTGTGATAAGGTGTTTTCTGATATATCGTTTTTTATACCTGAGCTTCTTAAGAGTGATTATAGTTTAATAGAGGGTTATATTAAAGAAAATAATGGCTTAAAAAAGTATGAGTTTGTTCTTAAGGATGTTTTTAGGACTAAAGAGCATACTTTGACTAAGGAGATTGAAACATTACTAGCATCTTTGGGAGATATTTTTAGGAATCCTTCGGATACTTTTGATATGATTGATGATGTTGATATGTGTTTTTCTGATATATTGGATTCTAATAATAATATGGTTGAGCTTAATAATAGTAATTATTCTAATTATATTGAGTCTTTTGACAGAAGGGTTCGTCATGATGCATTTTATTCTTTGTATAATGGTTATAATGGTTTTAAGAATACTATATCATCAATATATATGGGTAATTTAAAAGTTAATAGTTTTCTTGCTCGTATTAGGAATTATAATAGTCCTATGCATATGAGTTTAGATAATGATAATATTAGTGTTGGTTTATATAATAAGCTTATTGATACTGTTAATAAAAGAATGGATTTATTGCATGATTATATGAGTGTTAGAAAAGAGGTTCTTGGTTTAGATGAGATGCATATGTATGATCTTTATGTTCCTTTAATAAAAGATATAAGTAAGAAGTATACTTATGAGGAAGCAAAGGATTTAGTTATTAGTGCTTTAAAAGTACTTGGAGATTCTTATATAAAAGATTTAACTAATTTATTTAATAGTAAGTGTATTGATGTTTATAATAATAAGAATAAAAGAAGTGGTGCTTATTCATGGGGATCTTATGATACATTGCCTTATGTTTTATTAAATTTTGAAGGATCTTTTAATGATGTGTCTACTATTGCACATGAGTTGGGTCATTCAATGCATAGTTTTTATTCTAATAAGAATAAAGAATATCATGATTCGTCTTATCCTATTTTTTTAGCGGAGATTGCTTCGACTGTTAATGAGATACTTTTGAATAGATATTGTTATATGAATGCTAATGATAAGAATGAAAAGTTATATTATTTGAATAATTTATTAGAACATATTAGGACTACTTTATATAGACAAACACAGTTTGCAGAGTTTGAGGGTATTGTTCATACTAAGACATTTAATAATGAAATATTAACTTGTGATGATTTTTGTAATATATATTATGATTTAAATAAGAAGTATTATGGAGATAGTGTAGTTAGTGATGATATTATTAAGTTAGAATGGGCAAGGATTCCACATTTTTATAATAGTTTTTATGTTTATAAGTATGCAACTGGTATATCTATTGCTTGTAGAATAGCTAATGATATACTTAATAATAAAGATGGTGCAGTAGCTAATTATATGAAGTTTTTGTCTAGTGGAGGATGTGATTATCCACTTGAAATATTAAAGAGTGTTGGTATAGATATAGAAAATGATTCTACTATTGATGATGCACTTGATATGTTTAGTGAAGCATTAAAAGAATTTAAAGAATTAATAAAATGAAAGAAGGAGTAGTATGGCAAAGAGAGATTATTATGAAGTTCTTGGTGTAGATAAGAATGCTAGTGAATCTGATATAAAGCTTGCATTTAGACGTCTTGCTAAGAAGTATCATCCAGATGTTTCAAAGGAAGAGAATGCTTTAGAAAAGTTTAAAGAAGCACAAGAAGCATATGCTGTTTTATCTGATGCTGATAAACGTAAGAAGTATGATCAATTTGGTCATGCAGCATTTGAGGGTCCTAATGGAGGAACTGGTGGATTTGATTTTAATTTTCAAGATATAGATTTAAGTGATATTTTTGATGATTTATTCGGAGGAATGGGAGGCCATTTCGGAGGTTTTTCATCATTCGGGGGTTCAAAAAGACAAAGAAAATCACGTGGTAATGATTCGCTTTTAGTTATGAATATTACATTTATGGAAGCTATTTTAGGTTGTAAAAAAGATATAGAAATTACTACAACACAAAAGTGTAGTGCTTGTTCTGGTAAAGGTGGATCTGGTGAACATAATTGTAATACTTGTCATGGAAGTGGAACAGTTACTAAACAACAAAATACAATGTTTGGTAGTTTCTTATCTAAGACTGTTTGTCCTGATTGTAAGGGTAAGGGTGTTACTTATGATAAGGTTTGTTCTAAGTGTCGTGGTAAAGGTATAGAAAAAGTTCTTAAGAATATTAGTGTTACTGTTCCTGAAGGAGTGGATACTGGTAATAGAGTTAGATTGTCTAATTTGGGTGAACCTTCTTTAGATGGAGGAGATAATGGTGATTTATATATTGAGTTTAAAGTAAAAGAACATGATTTTTATGAAAGACATGGTTCTGATTTAATACTTGAACTTCCTATTACTATTATTGAAGCTGTATCTGGATGTAAAAAAGATATTAAGTTACCTAAAGGAGTTGTTTCGCTTACTATACCATCAGGTAGTGAGTCTGGAGATGTTCTTAGAATAAAAGGTAAGGGTGTTAAGGATCCTAATTATTCTAATTATGGTGATTTTTATGTTAGAATTAAAGTAGTTATTCCTAAGAAGTTAACTAAGGAACAAAAAGAATTGTTTAATAAGTTATCTAAGACTGATTTAAAAGATAAGTCTATTGATAAGTATGAAAAGTTTTTAAAGAATTGAATCAATTTTATAGATTGATTCTTTTTTTATTATTTAAAAAAGAACTATTGAAAAAGAATTAAAAATATTGTATTATTAAGTTATAAGAAAATAAGGAGGA
>CAZVVV010000047.1:0-6566 GCA_964630725.1 uncultured Muribaculaceae bacterium | reverse complement strand
CTTAAAAAAACAAAAGAAAAACATAAAAACATATTACTTTCCAATAAGGACATTTAGTTTTTCTTTTGCCTACCCCAGTAAAACTTGTAGGGCTAAACTTGTAGAACCATAAAAAAAGTAAGAAAGTGCAATTACCCAAACTTACTTCAAATATTATAAAATCATTAAATAGATTCATCAAGTATATCTATAGTATCTTGTTTCTTAACTTTTTTATTAAATAATTCTCCAATAATAAGTAAAATATTAGAACCAAAAATAATATACAACATTGATTCAATCATTGCAAGATTATCAGCTAAATAAGCAGAATTATACGAAATATTATATTTATAATAAATTAACATATTTGTATCAAATTTAGCCCTCAAACCAATTAAAATAATTACTAATAAAATTAGAGAAGAGCCAAAATTAAATAATAAATTCTCACTACATGCCTTTTTAGCAATAAATAAATTAGCTACAAAAACTATAAAAACTAAAACAAATGGAAGTATTACATTAATAGATTCAGATAATGGTTTTTCAAGTCTTTGATAAGTTAATATAATGCCCCAAAAAATTAATAAAAATGCAATAACAATTAGAATATATCTTAAGAAGAAGAAAACTTTCGAAAAAATATTACTCATTTGAATCACCTCCAAAAGTATTAGAATACCAAGTAGACAAATCTAAAATAAGTGATGAAACTATATCATAATTTCTTAAAGTAAATTCTGTATCACTTCTTAAATCATCAAAAATAGAAAATCTATTCATTTCACTAGTAAAAGAATAAGAATTAGTATTTAAAGATTTTTTTTCCATATAACTAGAATTGCTTATAACAACATCAAAAATTTCATCATAATTAACCATCATATTATCATAGCTAGATTTAATATCAGAATTAGATTCAAGATAAGGCTTAACACTATACTTTAGTAAACTATTACAATCAGAATTAATCTTAGTATATAAATAATTCATATTCAAATAAGTATCATAATATTTAAAACTATATATACCTGATTTATTATATAAATCTGAATCTTTAAAAGTAGTAATACACTTATTAATAGAAGTGTTAAAAGCTTTTGCAGTATCATAGTTATTAGCATTTCCCTTAGACAAATCGATGGATAATAATTTTTCGGATTTATCAATATTATTTTTAATACTTTTATATGAAACATTTTCATTAATATCAACATTATAAGTATGAGATAAATCCCTATAATGATATAAATTAATCAAAAGCAAAAATGAAGCCATCATAATTCCCAACATTATTATAATATTTCCAAAAAGCTTAAAAAAATCTTTTAACATAATCATTTCTCCTCATCTTCTTTTTCACTTTTATCATATTGTTCCTCATTCAAAGTTTTAATAAGTTCTTCACGTGCAACATCTGTTCTAGCATTTTTTTTAATTACTGATTTTGTTTTTTTACCAGCAATCTTAAATATTTTTAAAATATCATATATAACTACTCCAATACAAGGAAGTAAAATAACAGTTACCCAACCAATTTTTGATAATAAAAATTGTTGTATATAACCAGCCTTCGGAATTTTAAATAAGACCTTACCTAAAACATTGTCCTCATTAGCGGGAGCGCTATCTGGAGAAGGATTATTATCGCCTTTTGTAGTATATTGCATTTTACCATTCATTTCAATAGGTTCAGAATATATTCTATGTGTAATAGTCTTTCCACTACTGACATTTGAAGATGAAACAAAAGTAATAATATCACCTTTATAATAAGCATCTTCTTTATATGTAACAATAATATCACCAGGCTTTATTGTCGGATACATACTTGGAGAAAGTATTGTATAAAAATTCAATTTTACTTCTCCTAAATCATTATTATTTGCAAGAATTTTTACTCTAACGACATACGCAAGTAAAAAAATCATAATAAACAAAAGTAATACAAACAAAGTTGAAGAAATAATTTTAGAAACTAATTTTAATATTTTTTTCACTACTACCAACCCTTTCTTTAATAACTATTAACAGCAATTTTACACTTAAACACTCGAGAAACATTATCAACTTTATAATCATTAGATAACCACATTCTAAAAGTATATGTATCAAAATTATCATCAGTAATTTCGTTTCTAATTAAAGTATACCCATTATTTTGCACTTTACTCTTAGGAAGTTCAGATATTCTATTAATAATTTTATCATTAATTTTAACTTCATCTTGATTCTTTAACAAATAAATCTTAATATAATTAGGTTCAATTGTATTTTCATCATTCAATATTAATGAAACCTCATAACTTGAATAATCAGAACTTTTCTTTTTTGACGTATCACCATAATATTTTTCAGAAACGTTAAATTCATATAACTCATTACTACCATTTAATTTCATTCCAACATCATCAGATACAGGATAGACATCAATCATATTAATATAATTACTACCGTCAGAAAATGAAAACAAAACTGAACCAGTAGTTATTGTATTATTTTCTATTGAACTAAAACGATCTGCCATTGAAAAACATATAAATGAAACAACAGAAGTCGAGAAAACAATGAATAATACCAATAACAATAAAAATATAAATACAAAATGTTTATTCTCATCAGATTCTGGAGGCAAAATTTCAGAAGCCACTTTATCAGCAACTTTTAATAAATCTTTATCAGAGGAAATATCAAAAATTTCACTATTCTCATTTTTTGAATCATTATCCATAACATCACCACCGATTCTTACCCTAAGAATAGAATAACACAAATATAAAAAAAATAAAAGTATTTTCCAAAACATTTATAAAAAAATGTGACTTCTGAGTGAAAATGTCTCTAATTTAAAAATGAATTATAAATAAAAATGTCTCTAATATGAATGATATAAATGTGTCATTCATATTTTTGAATTCCGAGTGAAAATGTCTCTATTTTTCTCAGTTTTATAGTATAATCAATACTTGTATCGTTTGATATATAAAGGAGGAAGATATTAATGTTAAGCGAATACGAATGTAAAAAATTTAATACAATCGAAAAATTAGAGAAAGGAGGAATGACTAGAAAAGAGGCATCACGCGAATTAGATATTTCATTAAGACAAATTGATCGATTGAGAAAAGTCTATTTGGAAAAAGGAAAAGATGGTTTCATACATAAAAACCGAGGAAAAAAATCCAACAAGAAAATAAGCAACGAAATAATCGAAGAAATAGAACAATTATATTTAGATGAATATTTTGATTTCAACATTGAAGCTTTTTATGAAGAAATCATTTCAAAAGAAAAATACAAAGACAAATATGATATTTCATACTCGACTTTGCATCAAAAATTCCTTAATGATGACATAATCTCACCTATAGCTCATAAAGGAACAGTTAAATTATATAATGAAAAAATGAAAAGTGCAACTGAGAATAACGATAATGTTTTATCAAAAGAAAAAAAAGAACTGATAGAATCAAGAATAATTGCTTGGGAAAAAGCTCGCCCAAGAAAGTCAAGTAATCTCTATTCATTTGGACAAGAAGTACAAATGGATGCATGCGAAAAAATGTGGTTCGGTAATATTGTAACCTATCTTCATATGGCTGTTGATAAAGCAACCAAAAAGGTATTATTTGGATGGTTTGAATATGAAGAAATAACTAGAGCATATTTTATTTTGATATACAATATGATTATAAATTATGGCATTCCTGTTAGAATAAAAACAGATAACAGAAACTCATTTTCTAATAACAAAAACCAAGTAAATACAACGCAAATTGGTGGTATATGTAAATTTTTAAATATTGAATTAATAACTACTAGTGAGCCTACTAAAAAACCTAATGTTGAAAGAATGAACAAGACGTTTAAAGATAGACTTATAGCTGAATTAAGACATGAAGGTATAACTGAGATTGATAAAGCTAACAAATATTTGAATGAGGTTTTTATACCCAAGATGAATAAGAAATTTTCTTATAAAATAGATGAAAAGACATCCAAAATGAGGACAAATCATTATTCCTATGAAGAACTTGATTTAATCATTTCAGAGAAGAATACAAGAATAATTGATAATGCTTCATCACTAAAATATGCTGGCAAATACTATATACCAATTGATTCTAAAACCGGAGAAATAGTTAATTATAAAAGAGGTACTGAATGTACTTTAATTATTACATATAATTCAGAATACTGGTGTAAAATTGAAAGTAATTACTACCAGTTATTAGAATTAGAAAGTCGAAAATCCACCATGAAAAAAGAAGAAGAAAATAAACCAAATGAAAAGGAAAAGTACATACCACCAAAAGATCATCCTTGGAGAAAAAATATGATGTTAAGAAAAAGCAATTGGGGCTCTGCCACAAACCCCGAGGTTTAATGCTTATGAATTACCGAAAAAAGTAACATATAATAAAAGAACTAAACCATTGGTTTTAGTTCCTTTTTTTCGTATAACTATCACTTGATGCTCTAGTCACTCCTCAGTGTTGACATATTCCTCAAATGACATTGTTATGTTATAATTTTTTTCTTTCATTATCAACCATAAAATAGAGACATTTTTATTCAGAAATGACCGCAGTCAATAATTTGCTTGCTTTTTCAACAGAGACATTTTCACTCAGAAATCACATATTTTCCAAAACATTTATAAAAAAATGTAAAAAAAAAGCAAGATAATACTTGCTTAATTTATTAATATTGAGCAGCTTTAACTGCAACCTTGAAACTAAATGATTCAGCTGTAGTTTCTTTAGTTTGAGTAGTAGTCCATTGTCCACCAGCAGCTGTACATTCTGCTTCAGTAGTTTTACCATCAACAGTACAAGAATTAGTAGTTACATTACCAGTTGATTCTTCTCCACCTTTTAATACATATTTATCACTAATCCATGCATTAATAGTATAAGTTTTTATATTTCCACCAGTAGTAATAATACCTTTATCAAATACATAACTATTTAATAGATAACTACTTGCAGTAATTCCAGTCATTCCAGTATCACCATCAGCATAACCTATATTACTAGCAAAACTATTTAAAGTTACAGCAGTAGCAGTTGTAGTTGTTCCTGCATTAGTGTAATAATTACCAGATCCATCTTTAATAGCAACCATTATCATACTATCAGTTAAATTAGTATTACCTTGAGTTAAATCAGTAAATCCAACTTCATAATGAATATTCATTGTTCCAGATAAATTAGCAGATAAAGTAAAGTTACCTGTACCAACATCTTCACTTGTACCAGCAATACCAGTAGCATCATCTACACCATAAGCATTATCAAGTGTAAATAATGATGATCCTTTCTTATCGATAGCTAACGAAACTGAACCTGTTGTAATAACATTTTCTTTAGTACCTTGTGCAGAAAAACTATACATAGCAAATGAAACACCAACAACAGCAATAACCAAAACTAGAACACCTAGAATTGACAAAATCATAGTCTTATTATTTTCCATTATTTAAACTCCTTTCATAATTTTTAAACGCCGCCATTAACGTCAACTCTCAAAGAATATGTAGAGTCAGAAGCAATAGCAGAGGCATCTTGATCACCAGCAATCCAAATTCTTAATCTATAAGAATCTGTTTTACCAGCAACAGTACCAGCATTATCAGTAGCATCAACAATTACACCATCAGTTAGTTCGCTGACTTTTTTACCAGATACTATAGAAGTATAATTGCTATCTGTGCCTAATTTTTGAAGATTAATAGCTATTTGATCATTATTTAAATTACCACTAACTTTAGCAACAGAAACCTTATAAGGAATAACTGTTCCTGCCTTAGAAGTCTTAGTAACAACATCAAAGTCAAAATAATCTCCAGCATTATTTAAATTTTGTAAAGCGTCATCTTCACTCATTGGTAAAGCATTAGATAATGTAATACCATTTGTTTTTTCTGAGAAACTCATAGTAACAGTTCCAGACTTAATAGTATTTTCACCAGTTATTTGATCATTTGAAGTAAATAACGCAAATGAAATACCAACAACAGCAACAATTAGAATTGCAACACCTAAAACAGTTAACAAAATTTTCTTAGAATTATTATCTTCCATTATGTTTAACCTCCTTTACTATATTCATAATAATATATTTTTTAAAATATTGCAATATATTTTTCTGATTTTTTTCAAAAAAAATTAAAAAGTCAATAACATAAACTATTGACTAATATCCATATCTAACAATATCAAAAACAACATTATTTACAGTTCGAACAGGTGACTTAGACTTTTGACTTTCTTTTAATAAATCAATCATTGAAGAATCCACTCCTCTATCAAGAACTATAACATACATATTATCATAAGCATCTAAATTAATTTTTAAAATACTTCCACATGGTAATAATGATGAGGCAGCAACAATTCTAATTTTTCCATACTCTTTATCGTTATAATAAATATTACCATTTTTAGCATTTTGTCCATTACATCCAAGATGTCCTCCACAAGAAGCACAATCAGGACCATAATGAACTAATTTTGCTTTAAAACTAGTAGGATAACTTTTTGAATAAAAAACTGCATCTGCCATACTATTATAAAATACTG
>CAZVVV010000046.1:0-6610 GCA_964630725.1 uncultured Muribaculaceae bacterium | reverse complement strand
CCGAAACCCTTCTGCAACGCCTCGTCGAAGGCAAGCGAGTTAATGGCATTCACCACCACGTTGCCGTCCTTGTCGAAAGCGTAGCCGTTGTTCCCGAATGTCGCTCCGCCTTTCAACTGTGCCGTTATCGTGGCTATCAGACCTTGGGCAAAGGTTATCAGACCATGCGCCGTGTCGTCGTCCACCTTGGAAAGGAAATATTTACTTCCCTCCGACTGTACAAGGCTCTTGGTTTGCACAACTGTTGCACCTCCTCCGCTTGAGGAGCCGTTGCCTGCCGCAAGTGACGATACTTGGTTTTGGATTTTCTGGATAGTGCCAACTTCCTTGTCTTCTCTTAGCGTAATCTCGTATGTTGGTATCTGCCCCTCGTCTTCTTTTATGGAAAGGGAATCTATCGAAATTTCGCCGCTAATAGCCAAGTCGGAATCTTCAAAAGACAGCAAGTCGCCGGCTTTTAAAGTCAGATACAAACTTTTCTTAGTCCCCGTGGTGTCCGCAAGGTACTCATCATGCTGCCTTGCCATGAATATTTCGTCCACTTTGGGCTGATAGACGTATCTTGTATAATCGTTCTCGTCAAGGTATGCGATAGCCCATTTGAGAAGTTTTAGCGAAGCTGCCTTTATATAGCTATCGGGAAGCTCAATACCAGTCAGTACGAAGTGGTCTCCCGCATTTATCTGATAGTCCTTGTATGGGAAATAGATTTCAAGCGCATCGTCCTTTTGTCTCGCCAGAGTTAATTCCCAACAGCCGGTTTCGTAATCTACCGATGAAGCCTCGACGCTAAACTCCCTGCCACCACACATGCCGTCTTGCATATGAATTGCAAAGTCGCTTTGTTTGAGGTCGTTAATGTCGAAATCTATCTCAGGGCGGAGCATAATAGTAAAGTTGTTAACTGTCTGCCCGTCGTCGAAACGCCCGTCGTCAGTAATCTCCGAACCCTTATAGATTTCATCAAGCCTTTGCCCGGTGGAGGTCGTCATTTCCTCCATCGAAGGGTAAATCTCAATTATACCATTTGCCTCGTCATCTGTATCGAAATACACTGAACCCTGACGCATACCTATCTCGTCAATATTCAATGAGTCGATATAAGGGCGATATTGGTTTGTAGAAAATTTATGCTCTTTACCGCCAGGATTCACGTATTTCTTCTCTTCGTCAGTCAAACTATCCCAGTAATCCTGTAACGATTGGTTTGGAAAACCGGGCAGCATAAGCCGGCTACATGCCATATTATTCGGCAGGTTCTCAGCTATTTCCTTGTTCGCAGAAGGGAGCAGCGACTTATAGAGACCGCTTGTTATGTACAGTGTTTTACCAGCTTCGCACTGCGAGATAAATGTTGCGAGGTTGTCAGAAGAAATCTCATCTCCATTATCATCTTGACTCCCCTTTGCCTCTGAATAGAAACGGCACTTTTGGGTATCAGCATCCTTGGTTACATAGCCTGTTATGACGGTAGTGTAGTCGAATGTCACAGTAAGTACCCAACCACCCTCACTATACGTTTTGCCTCCGTCGGTAGAGTACTTGCGTTTAGTCTTGAAATATGTATCAAGATAGTCCAAATCAAGCAACATATCTATATACGATGATTTGGTAGCAATCGAAGATATATCGGCTTTTAATTTTGTCCCAAAGTCTGCATAGTAGTGGCTCGGCAAATTCTTATCAGAGCCATAAGCGCGCAGACGGGTGATAACTTTTTGGTCGCTCTCTGAATTTTGCTCTATTTCGTAAAGCCCATTCCCCTTGCCGTACTTGAAAACATTAGCAGTTGGGAGGCCGGCAGTTCCAACATAGATATTGCGTCCTCTTACGATGAAGTTTACATCCCATTCAGAGTTGACAAGAGCCAACGCCTCCCAGCAAGTCTTTTGGTCGATAGTGACCGACTTGCTTTCGATAGTATTGTCTTCTGTACCTTCGCCATATATTTCGTTCCACTCAGCTTCAGTGCAGCCTCTCTGTTTAGAACGCTCGAGGTTTCTTGAAAAGAGTTTCCACTCATTTTCGCCAATCTGCTCATTGAGGTTAGCAAGGATACGGTCAAGCAAGTCGTCAAGGCTACTTACATAGAAGCTAAACTTGGGTAGGGCAGTGTAATGGAGATTATTATCATAAAGCACAACGTCCAAAAACTCACATCTGGCCAATTCGTCTGAAAGTGAATTGAACTTTACGGAGTCGTACTTGAAGGCCGCGCCATAGCTATTCTTGCTGGATACCTTTATCTTGCCAGGGTCGTAGTTGATTTCAAACTTCTCTCCACGGTACTCGATGTAGTCACCGATAGTGAAATCTATCGGTGCTTCGTTCTCGAAAGTGATGGTCACAAAGCACTCACCCATCCAAGTGTCAGAATATTCCAACGAGTGAACGGCAATCTCCTTTCCGTTCTCATCCTGTAGCTTTGTGCCGTCTTTATGATATATATTCCAAGTGCTCATTTTTAGCTTAGCTTAATGCCGTTACGTTGCCTTTTGTATCCACTGATGGTTTGATGTCTGTAACCGGGTCGTTGAATTTAAACGTAACGGTCACTATCAATATATCGCCGTCATCTTTATCCCTATAGAGAGTTTGCTTCACGCTCTTGAACCTCACGTGCTGCCGTCCGACCTTATTAAACTCACAGTACATTTTCATCATTCCGCTACAAAGATAGTCAAGGAAAGAACGGAGATTTTCGTTTGCTCCAAACTCATTTCCCCTAAAGCCGAACTTTACACTATTTTCGTAAGACTGAATATACTGGCCATTCTTAGGTATATATTCGTCGTCCCCATGCTCGTCATACCACGAGCGTTTTGTTACGTCCTTAGCTTCGCTATAGAGCACAAACGGGTCTTCCATGCAGTACATACCGAAGTCTGCGATGGTCTCCTTGACCTCCGCTCCGTCAGTCTCCTTCTGGAAGAAAATCTTATAGTAATTCATAAGAAACGTATGTTTATACAAAGATAATAAAGAAATTCAAGTTTTTGCAGTCTTTCTTGCATAAATTATAAAAAATACAGAAGCTCAGGCACCTTTAGTACAAGGATGCCCGAGCTTAGGAGTCAACTCATGTAGACTTTCTTCGTGCCGTTGGTTACTGCTTTGAACAAAGAAACTATCTCTTCGGCTGCATCAGCATTTCTCAAAGTATTCTGAGCAATACTATTAAGTTGCGTAAGCTGACTACGGGCGATTATCGTCAGGTCCGGAATGTTGCCAACAGCATCCGCGATGAGTTTGACGTTCTCGCGGTTTACTGAGACATCAAGCCGTATGGCATTGAGGTAGCTGACAATAATATCCGCAGTTTCCTCTGTAATACCTTTGACCGTGTTAGTCGAAGAACTACTACTGTCATCCGACCAATGATAGGTATTCTTCAAGTAGTCGCGGGTGGCTTCTATCTGTTTGCTGAGCTCCTCGGTGTCGTTGATAATTTCTGCATACTCCTCACCAGTATATTCAGAGACCGTACTGCCATTAGAGCTTGTGATTTTATCACTGTTCTCCGCATACGACTGTGTTTTACTCAACAGCGACTTTATCTGCTTGCCGTAGATATTTTCCACCATTGAGTTGAGAATGGTCTTTTTCAGATTATCCTCAAAGTGGTCTATGAGGTTGTCGGATGAGTTGGCCATTGTTGCCATTGCATCACCCCAAGAGGACACTAAGTCGCTAAACTTGTTTCCTGTCAGCTTTTCAGTAAGGCTCTCGGTCATGTCGTCCACCTGGTCGCCATACTCGATAATCTTATCAAGATATTCCTTGAAGTCGGAGTCCATGTGTGCCCATAAGCCAGAGTAGTCAGTCTTGATTTTTTCAAGCACATCCGGGGCCATATTGAGCATATCCTCCATGCTGTTGAACTGAACCCCGTATTCAGAAGAAATCTCGCCTGCTACGTCCTGCCAGTTTGTGCCGTTGTAGTCATAGCTACCCTTCCACATTCGGTACCAAATGGCGTGCGAACCAAGAGACGAGCCCGAAGAGAGGCGTATCTTGGCAAGTTCCTTCGTCTGCTCTATCTCCGACTGAAGTAGGGATAATGCCTCTTTTGAAGCATTCGCAGCCTCGGTTCCCCAATGTTCGGACATATACTGTTTCTTCTTGGAGATGAGAGTATCCCAAACGTCAATGAGGTTATTATATTCTTCCTTGGCATCGTTGTAGTCGTCATAATCAGCAGTTGTCAGCAAGTCTGTCGGATTGAGGATCTTGCTTATCAGGGTTTTCTTGCCGAAAATGGCGGATGCACCACGTCCGAATGGATTCAGTATCGTTCCTAATCCTTTCGAGTTGTGAATACTCCTTGTTGCGCCACCTATATCCTCAAATGCGTTTGATAAAAATCTATCTGCGCCCTTTTCGTGGATAGCCTCGGTTATACCGGCAAACATTCCGACAATAGCTCCTATCTTGGACGAGTTTTTATCGCTTGCGCCAAACATCGAAGATATTGTTTGCGCCCAACTGCCAGCATTGCTCAATAGCGTTGAGCCAGAGCCGTCACCTTTGCCAAGGGTGACGAACATGTTGCCAAGGGTCATAATATTATCAAAGTCCGAATCCTTCTTCGTCTTTATATTACCCTCTGCGGTGTGCTTCTGATTCTCCGCTGCTTGCATCTTCTTCTTTGCAGCCTCGATCTGCCAGTCCGCGCCACCAGCAAGCGCCTTGTTGTATTCTTCAACTGCATTGTCGTATTGTTTGGAAGCATCTGCAAGCTCCTTGACAAGCTCCGCCATACCGCCAAAGCTCTTGCCGTCAATAGCCTCGTTAAGCTTATTCATGCCGTCATAAAAAGACTGCACGTCGCTCGTCTGCATACCATTGAGAATACCACCTTTAATAAGGTCGTTCAAGTCCTTGCGAACCTTGCGAAGTTCCTTCTTGGTGTAGTTGCCGAGATTGCCAAATACGCCGTCCCAGTTTACTTGACTCTTCAATTGGTCAAATAGTACACTTGACTTTTCCTGCTTTTCCAGATAGTCATAGCGGGCTTTCAAGTCATCATCGCCACCGGCATTCTCGCGTTTCTTGTTGTACTTTGCAGTGATAGTATCGAGCTTCTTTGCGGTACTCATTGTCTGGCTGATAGCTTCCGCACCGTCATTGAGCGCCTGCACATAGTTGCTTCTCAGTAAGTCAACTATCTTCTTCCACTCTTCGTACTGATTTGGGAGCTTGAACTGCTTCTTTGCATCGCCGTCAGAGAGGTGTAAATCTTCGTTCTCCAAACGCTTGCCATAATGCTGTGCGTATAAGTTCATCAGTTCGCTTGCCTTGTCACTCTCTAAGAATGTGTCAACAAACGCACTGCTGGCATAATTCTTGTTTCCAGTCTTTTCAAGAAGGATCTTGTAAGTATCCCATCTTTCAGACAGTTTGTTCATTTCCTCAGAGAATGTAGCTGCCTTGGCTTCAAACTCCTTTTTGTCGTTCTCCTCAAACAACCACTCTGCAACCTCGCGATAGACCGAAGTCTGAAACTTCTTGCGCTCCGTGGTGTTTATCTTGAAACCATTAAGAAGGCTTTCTACTGCCTCTTTGTAGTTATCAAGATTTAACCCCGTTACCTCCGGGAATGACTCAAGAGTTTTCTTCTTGGCACTCTCATCAGACATATAAGGCTGATACTTCTGATACATCTGCCTTGCTGACTTCAGACTGTTCAGACGTTCCTCCAAAGCCTTCAGTTCCTTATCTTCTTGCCTGCCTGTGTTTTTCTTGCCGGGCTTATTGGACTTCTTGCCTTCGCCTTTGTAGTCGTAATGGAGAAGCGTTTGCGCAATGTCCATTTCGTCTTGGTACTCCCGCCAAAGCTGGCTGGTGTTCTTCGCGCCGGATTTCTTCGCGCTTTCCCAATTGTTGAACGCTGTGTCAATATTGTTTTTTGCAGCATTTCTGGCGTTGTACCAGTTGTTGTCTTTGCCGTATTCTACAGCGCGGCTGCGATATTTGGAGCTGAGCTTCTCGCCTGCGATACCCGGAATACGTCCCACCAACTCGCTCTGCACGTCATTATACTTATCACCCGTGTCATAAACGAGCTTAATGACAGCCTTGAAGTTAGAGGCGGCGAGCATATTCTTTAAGGTTGTCTCCAGTTCCGGGTACTGATTGATAAGACCTTGTTTTGCGTCTTGCATCAAATCCCTTACCTTTGCTTTCTCGGCATCCGTGAGAGGAATGCTCGCCTTTATCTTTGCACCAATCATCGGGAAAGTGGTGTCAATAAGGTTGGTCATGCTATTCGCAACCTCACCTTGTAGCCATCCGCTCTTGCCACCACAGCCGAACGCCTGTAATATGGAAGCACGAATCTGATTAGCCTTATCTTCTGGTACGCCAAGCTCGGAAAAAATTCCGCTCATGGCTTGCATAGCAGCCTCACGCATCTTCTCATCCTGCCCTATGTCGCCAAACTGCTTTGCAATGATTTCCTTAAACTTGTTAATCTGCTCTGAGAACGCATTTCGTTCATCAAACAAATCTACCTTGTCTATAGGTTTGTTCATTCGTGCCGCAGAAGCATACAAAGACCGCATATCTTCGAGCTTATCGAGGGATTCTTTCACGGAATCTTCCATGTCGG
>CAZVVV010000045.1:0-6679 GCA_964630725.1 uncultured Muribaculaceae bacterium | reverse complement strand
TATTCATAAATAATATAAATGTAAGTGCTACAAATATTAAGCTATCTAATCTATCAAGTATACCACCATGACCAGGTATAATATTTGAATAATCTTTTACTTTATAATATCTTTTTATACTTGAAAATACTAAATCACCAAGTTGTCCTACTACTGAAAGTAATAGTGTTATTAAGATTACTACTAGTATATTCTCATTTGTAGTAATTATAAGATTATAAAACATAACAGGTATAATAGTGCCTACTAAACTACCTACTATTGCGCCTTCAATTGTCTTATTTGGACTGATTTTAGGACAAAGTTTATGTTTTCCTATTAAATTACCACCAACATATGCAAAAGTATCAGTCATAACAGATATTAATGCTAAGTATATAATATAAACTACTCCTATATTTTCAATTAATATAAATGTATTAAAAGATATTGCTAAGAATAAAGTTGATGCCATTAAATATAAAGCATCTTTTATATTATATTTTTCATTATTATTTATTAATACTAATGGTAATAAGAATACTAAGAAAAGTATTATAAATATTTTATATGTCAATGAATAATCTATAAAATAATAATTACTTCCAAATGCTATTAAAAGTATAACAAACAAATATGAAATAATTTCCATTGCTATAGGTATATGACTTTCTTTTTTTCTCAAATCAATTAATTCTTTTAATCCTAATATTGCTAGTGCTATTGCAAGTACTTTAAATGGTATTCCTCCCATAAATACAAGAGGTATAACTACTAATATCATTACTATTGCACTTATTATTCTTGTTTTCAAATTATCACATCCTAGAACAATTATATAAAATATACAAAAAAAAAGCAATAATTATTGCTTTTTTACTCCATTCTTTTTATTTTCTTTACATGGTACTAAATATCCTAGTTCCATACCTTTATTAATAGATATTTTTTCATCAGAAGATACATGAACTTGATTAGTAACACTACTTTTTATATGTAAATTAATTCCATCATTTAATGTTAATATATCATAGTCACCAGACTGTATACTCTTTGCAATAGGTATATTATTATCTATATTAGTACGCACTAATTTGTCTTCAGAATCAACAATTATATCTTCTCTAGAAATTATAGTAACAGATTTCATATCATCAAGTTCTTTTTTTATTAGTTTATCATTTTGTACTAATTGATTTTTTAATGTTTCTAAAAGATATATATCTTTATACTCATTATAATTATTTACTCTTTTTAATAGTTCTTCTCTTACAATTAAAAGATTATCTAACTTACTCATAAATATTTCCTCCTTTATATTGCTTAATTTTATCATCTGCAAAAGATGGCTAAATTATAGCACATTTTTTCGCTTTTGTCAAATCAATCATTTTGTGGTCCCAAATCGTGATCGCAAACACGTAGTAATACCAAGGATTTCAGTAAAAATCATCAATTTTTTAGTCAATTCTGTGACCGCAAATTGTTCTAAGAATTAAAGTTTTATGACACCTTTAATCAATAAAAATCAACTATTTATTTTTTGCGTTCGAAAATTTCGACCGCAAATCATCAAAACTTTAGTATACCTTCAATTTTTTTAATCAACTCATCAATAAACATCTTTTCATTCATCATTATCCATCCAGTCAAAAAAAATATACCACTTCTAATGGTATATCCTGCATCATGCATATTTTCCTCATTGCTAAAGGAAAAGTACTATTTAGTCTTATACTATATTAATCTAAATCTTTTAAATGAATATTCCATTTAAGTAAATATTCATATATTTTTTCTACGGGTATTCCTAATATATTATAAAAACTACCCTCTATTTTATTAATAAAATTAGAAACAACGGTTTCTATAGTAAAACCTGAAGCATATAAAACATTAGGATCATTGTCTATATAATAATCTATATCACATTCATCTATCTTATTTAAAGTAATAATTGTTTCTTGATAATCATTAATTGTTTCGTTGTTAATTTTATTAATTAAAGTAATTCCTGTTATTACCTTAAAAGTATTATCAGAACAAAGTCTTAAATTATCTTTAGCTTCATAAATAGATTTTGGTTTTTCTAATATTTTATTGTCTACTAAAACAACTGTATCAAGTCCTAAGATAATAGCATCATTAATATCAACAGAATAAGCTTTTTCTAAGGATAATCTTTTTACGTATTCATATACATTTTCATTATCTTGTTTTGTTTCTATATAATTGCTTTCTTTTTTTATATGTTTAATACATGCTTGTTTTAAGACATTGCTCTTAAAATTTGAAGTACTAGCTAATACTAATTTCATTACATACCTCTTTTAGTTACATTTATTTTTTTATCATAGGATTTATCATATTCATCGATTACTTGTTTTAAAAATTCTAATTTTAAACAAGTCTTTGCATTTTCTTTTATTACTTCTTCAACTGTAGTAGCAGAAGGCATTAATTGTCTTGAATCTATTAATGTATATTTTACTAGTTTTCCATCTCTATCAAATTCAAATTCTTTTACTATGTTAACAGGTGCTTGTCCCTTTTCTTTTCTTCTTTGATTTAATTTTTCTTGTTCTATTAATGCTTGTTCTATTCCCATACTACCAGGATTAAACATAATAGTGAATGCTTTTTCTGGAGCAAACTCAGCATGTGTTCTTGTTGAACCTTGTATAGCAAATGAATCAGTAGAAGATAGATTATCGATATAACTTACATCAAGTCCTTTAGGATGAGAAGTGTAAGTAGGACCCATTATTCCTCTTGCAGCACTTATATTATTAGTATAAGCATCTTCTTTATGTGGTAATATATCAGTATCAAATACTGCTCTACCTAATTTTATTATGTCATCAGAAGAAGCAAATATTCCAGCATGACCAGAAAAACCTCCGACTGATAAAGCACTTGGATCATTTATTTTTCCATATGCTGCATTAGGACTACCAGTAAGTAGTTTAAACTTTTTTTGAGGAACTATTATATGAGTTTCATTTAAATTTAATGGTTTAGTAATATATTCATCAATTAAATCTTCATATTTCTTATCAGTTGTTTTTTCTATTACTTCTTTCATAATCATAAGGCCCATATCATTGTAATTATATTTTCCTTTATTTACAACATTAATATTATATAAAGTATCAAGAGCTTCATCAATTGTCTTCTTATCAGATATTCTACCATCGGTCCTAAATTCTACTGCAAATGTTAAAATATCTCTTACAGTTAAGTCTCCTAAGTTAGTAAATCTATTATCTAATTCACTAATCTTATCGTCCATAGAAAAGTATTCTTCTTTTATTAGGTTATATGCTAATATTTCAGTATAAAACTTAGTCATTGATGCTATATCAAATAAAGCATTATCTGGCATTGGATCAGTTAAATAATTAATATTTCCACCATATAATTTTACATTTATATTAGAGATATTAATACCAACAGTATAACCAGGTGTTGGATATTTTCTTCTTATGTCTTCTAATTGATTAAGATTATCTTTTATCATTAGTTCTACTAATTCTTCAGGTGTTGCATCTTTATTATTTTTAATTATATCAAGGGCTTTTCTAGTTACTTGTTCTATATCTTTTTTATCTGCATAAATAGATTTCTTTTGTACATCTATTACAAAATTATTAAATATTCTTTCTAAATTCATATTTTTTCCTCCTTATTTTTCTATTACTATTGTAATTGGTCCATCATTGATTAATTCTACTTGCATATCTGCTCTAAAAATACCAGTCTGTGTATTAATTTTGTTTTTTAATTCTTCATTAAAAGTATTATATAATGAGGAGGCTTCTTCTTGTTTCATTGCATTTATATATGATGGTCTATTTCCTTTATTAGCGTCTGCATATAATGTAAATTGTGATACTGAAAGGATACTACCTCCGATGTCAAGTACTGATTTATTCATTATTCCATCTTCATCATCAAATATTCTTAGATTAATTATTTTATTAACCATCCATTTTATTTTATCAATATTATCATCATGAGTAAATCCAACTAGTACTAAAAGTCCTTTATCAATTGAACCTACTGTTTTATCATCTACTTTAACGCTTGATTTTTTTACTCTTTGTATTACTACTTTCATTGCATTATCCTTTCTACTTCTACTACATTTTGTATTTTTCTTAATTCTTTTAAATATTTATTCATTTCATCAATTGATGAGATAACTACTTCAAGACTATAAATATTTTTATCACTTTTATTAAGTAAATTAATACTTTCTATTTGAATATTCATACTAGCAGAAGTTTGTACTATGTCTACTATCTTATTGTCTTTGGTATTAGTATATATAACTATATCAGAATAATATTTATTTTTAATCTTAGTATTCCAGTCGGCACTTATTACTCTATCATCCATATCATTAACATTAAGACAGTTTTTTCTATGAATGCTAATACCGCTTCCTTTAGTAATGAAACCAATTATATCATCACCAGGTATTGGAAGGCAACAATTAGCAATGTGTGTTTGAATATTTTTAGTATTTCCTACGACTATATCATTATCAGTATCAAGAATCTTAAGTTTTGTTTCTTTCTTTTGATCATTTGATTCTTCATTCTTATTTTTTACAACACTTTTAACAGAAAACTTATTATTACCAATATTTAAATATAAGTCTTCAATAGTATCTAGTTTAAAACTTTTAAGTATTTCTTTTATATTATCTGGTTTTAAAAATTCAGTTGAAGAAATCTTTTTTCTTCTTAGTTCTTTTTCAAGTAAATTTTTTCCAGATTCAATATAATCTTCTCTAGTAGTTTTATTAAAAAATGCTTTTATTTTACTTTTAGCTTGAGTAGTTTTTACAATATTTAGCCATTCTCTAGATGGACCTTTAGAATTATTATTAGTAAGTATTTTAACTATATCTCCATTTTGTAACTCATAAGATAAATTAACCATATTATTATTTACAATAGCACCAGTCATTTTGTCTCCTACTTGAGTATGAATTCTATATGCAAAATCTATTGGAGTGGAACCATTGGGTAGTTCAAATACATCTCCTTTTGGAGTATAAACATAAATATTATTGTTTAATACTTCGTCTTTTACTCTATTTACAAAATCTTCATTTGTCATCTTTTCTTCATTTAATTCAATTATTGATTTATAGAATTGAAGTTTTTGTTCAGTAACATTTTGCATTTCTGATGCAGCATTTTTATGTTCTTTATAAGCCCAATGGGATGCAATACCATTTTCTGCTATTTCATCCATATCGTATGTTCTTATTTGTATTTCAAATAAATTACCATCAAGACCAAATACAGTTGTATGTAGTGTTTGATATAGATTGGTTTTAGGCATTGCAATATAGTCTTTAAATCTCTTAGATACAGGTTTATATTTAGAATGGATAAGACCTAGTGCTAAATAGCATTCTTGTTCTTTATCTACTAATATTCTAATAGCAAGTAAGTCATATATATCAGAAAAACTTCTTCCTTTATCTAATTTTTTATAAATACTATAGATACTTTTAGCACGACCTTTTATTTCATGTTTTATTCCATTATTTTTTAAAAGAGTACTAACTTCATCCATCATTTTAGAAACGCATTCTTCTCTTTCAATTTTAGTATTATTAAGTTTTTCTACAACATCGTAATATACATCTGGTTTAGAATATTTTAAAGAAAGGTCTTCAAGTTCAGACTTTATCTTATGCATACCTAAACGATGGGCAATTGGTGCAAGTATTTCAAGGGTTTCTTTTGCTTTTAATTTTTGTCTATCTACTGGTATTGCATACAAGGTTCTCATATTATGAAGACGATCTGCAAGTTTAATTATTATTACTCTTACATCTTCACTCATACCCACTATTATCTTTTTATAGTAGTTTGTAAGATATTCATTTTCAGTTGAGACATTGATGCTATTGATTTTAGTTACTCCATCTACTAAATTGGCAACAGTCTTACCAAATAAGTTTTCTAGTTCTTCTTTAGGAGTTGGAGTGTCTTCTAAAACATCATGAAGTAATGATGCAATTATAGTATCCTTATCTGCTTTAATAGTAGTAAGTATTATTGCAACAGATAAGGGATGAATTATATATTCTTCACCAGTTTTACGATATTGTCCTTCATGTTTAGAATAAGCATAGTCGATTGCTTTTTCTATTATTTCTATTTCGTCTTTATCTAAATAATTTAATTTTTCTATCAATTCTTTTCTTAGGTCACTACTTTTAATAACCATAATACCACCTACTTTATTTCTATTTTAAGTATATCATCAACCATTTCTGCAAGAGTTAACCCCTTAGCATTTTTCCACTTAGTACTAGTTAAATAGTTCCATATATCATCATTAGTAATATAAGTAATACCTTTATCATTTAACTCATTTACTTTAGTGGTCATTGCTATCTCAAGTCTATTTCTTAGATCTTCAAGAGAATTAAAATTCATATTATTTACCTCCATAAAATATAAATGGTTTCATTTTATTATCATCATAATCCATATAAAGAGCAATATTTTTGCCATCTTTTCTAAATAGTATTGGCTTATCTCCAGTTTTTTCTATTAAGCCTCCATTTTTTACTATATCATATAATGAATCAGGAACTTCGATTGTATCTAGATCGATTATATCTTCAATATCAAGTAACTTATAGTTACCTTTTCTTATGTCTTTTATT
>CAZVVV010000044.1:0-6700 GCA_964630725.1 uncultured Muribaculaceae bacterium | reverse complement strand
ATTATACCAAAAATATAAAGAAATACAAAGATTTACTTTTCTTTTTATCAAAATAGTTTTATAATTATCAAAAGGAGAGATAAAATGCAACAAAAAGGAAAACTATTTGTAATATCAGGACCATCTGGTGTTGGTAAATCAACAATTAGAAAGAAAATAATAAATACATATAATAACTTTTGGTACTCAATATCAATGACTACAAGAGCTCCACGTGAAAATGAAATAAATAAAAAAGATTACTACTTTGTATCAAAAGAAGAATTTATAAAAAATATAAAAGAAAATAACTTTTTTGAATACGCTGAAGTATATAAAGACATCTTCTACGGAACTCCAAAAAATAAAGTAATAGAAAAACTCAATAATGGAATAAACGTCATATTAGAAATAGATGTCGAAGGAGCCCTAAAAATTCAAAAAAACTACCATGAAGCAATCTTAATATTTATATGTCCACCAAGTATTGAAGAACTTAAAAAAAGATTACTAGAACGTCAAACAGATAAAAAAGAAGTAATCGAAGAAAGAATTAATAAAGCAGAATATGAAATATCTTTTAAAGATAGATACGACTACATAATAACCAACAATAATTTAGAAATTGCAATAAAAGATATAATGAATATAATAGAAAAAGAGTTAAAAAATAATTAACCCTTTTTCTTTTTATTAAGACTAATATCATTAACAAAATCCTTTCTACTTTGATAAGACTGTGACTTTCTAAGATCACTCTTAGTAACCCTTTGCTCCTCAATATAACCAAATCTATCTTTCAAAGACTTATCAATAACAAGCATCAAAGATGTATCAATTATAAACCTATCATTTTCAAGCCAACAATGTCCTCCAAGTTCCTCTGCATTTTTTGTTCCCTTAAGAAGAGGAAGCACTCCAGATACTATATCAACATCATTATAAGAATAACTAAGTTGTCTACTTGTACCAACACAATTACCAATATTAAATCCTAAAAGAAACATATCAATAAACTCTTTCATCCTATCATCATAAGAAATAAAATTTTGCCCATTAATCTTATTAAACTCTTCATTACCAAAAAATCTAATCAAATTATTATCAAACCCATATGAAACTAACTCTTTAAAATCTTCATTACTATTATATAAATCCCAAAACAAATCAAATGCTTTAATACTTGTATCCATACTTCACCTACTTAATTTCTTTACTATCTCCAGTTTTATAATCTATTTCAATACCATCTTGAACATTATAAACATAAACATTAAACTTAATACCTTTACCAGAATCCTCAATAGAATAAGCTTCCATAACAACTCCACTTGCTAATAAATTATCCCCATCATATATTGGAGTCACTCTATATAAAACATGATTATTAGTCTCTTTTATATAAGAAGCAACTTTATTTTCAAACTCTAACATACTAACACTATTCATATGCCTAGTACATGTAATTAAGTTTTTAACATTCGCATTTTGCCCAGTAAGTTGATACCCAATCAAATGACACCTATTATATAAATACTTTCCCTCTATATTATCATACTTAATAGTATGCCATCCACTAGGTTTAACCATACCAATATTACCCCTCTTTTCAGTAGGCATCAAATCCTTACCAATATTAGCATAAGCATAACCACATCTACCAAGAGAGTCCAAATTACTATAAAATTGAAAAGAATCACTATTAATATCATCCAACTCAAAATTAGGAACATTATTATTAATATAAACATAATCTTTACCACTATAAGAAGGAACATCTTCCAAAGTATATGAAATAACCTCATCATTATCAATAAACTCTTTTATATCATCTTGATAATAATAACCAAAAAAACATATTAACATTAAAGTAGTCACTAAAAAAGGACTAGTTTTTTTATTCTTTCTTTTCATAGACACCTCACTATATATATAATACCATTTATACATTAACAAATCAAAACTTCTTTACAAAAATAATACTTTCTAGTACAATTAACTTGGTGATACAAATGAACGTTGTAATAAAAGTAGATGAAGAAACAAAAGAAAAAATGATTGAATATTATAAAGATAAACTAAGAGACAAAACTCCTCCATATGCAGTATTTCAAGCGCAGGATATGGACACAATAGTAACAATGTACACATCAGGAAAAGTAATGTTTCAAGGATTAAGTGCAGATATAGATGCAAACATGTGGACTGAATTAAAAGAAAATACTAATAATAAAGAACAAGAACAAGATATAGAAAAATACATGTACTGTTCTTCTATTGGATCAGATGAAGTAGGAACAGGTGATTACTTCGGACCAATCGTAGTAACAGCATCATATGTAAACATTAAAGACATAGACTATTTAAAATCAATCAAAGTAACAGACTCAAAAAAACTAACTGATGACCAAATAAGAAAAATAACACCAGAAATAATTAAAAAAATAAAATATAAAAGTTTAATACTAACTAATAAAGAATACAATGAAAAACATAACGATGATATTAATTTAAATAAAATAAAAGCAATAATGCATAATAACGTTCTATATAGTTTAAAAAATGAAATAAAAGATGAATTAGACTACATAATAATCGATGAATTCACTAAAGAAAAGAAATATTATGAATATGTATCAGAAATAACAAATAAAGTAACTGATATAACATTCATGACTAAAGCTGAAGATAAAAACTTAGCAGTAGCATGCTCATCAATAATAAGCAGATATATCTTTTTAGAAGAATTTGATAAAATATGTGACAAATATCACTTACCACTAGCTAAAGGAGCAGGACCACAAGTAGATAAAATAGGACAAGAACTAGTAGAAAAATATGGAAAAGATGTCCTAAAAGATGTTGCAAAGCTTAACTTTTCAAATACATCAAGAGTTCTAAGAACTAAAATAATTTAAGACAGTATGAAAAACACATACTGTCTTTTTTTATAAAAACTTAAGTTCTTCATGAGTATAATCAGTACACTTACAAACAATATTTGAAGAAACTCCATAAGACAAAAGTCTCTTAGCAATACTCTTCTTAGCCTCAAAAAGACCCTCTTCCATACCCTCAAAATAGCCATCATCTCTAGAACTTTTAATTTCATTTAAATATTCTTTTTCTTCACAAACAACCCTATCATATGCAAGAGATATTTCACTTTGACTAGCCTCTTTAGCACAAATAACATACTCTTTAAAAATAGATTTTTCACATATTCTAGAAAGAACACTATCACTTGTTTCATTAAATACTAATAAAGTCTTCTCCCAACGAGTTAAAAAACCAAAATTATAACATTTTTCTCTAATAACAGGTAAATAAATATTAATAAACTCTAAAGAATCATTTCCATAGTAAACATCTCTATCCTTCATAGTACACTTGTTAATAGACTTTTCATTACCATAATAAGAATAATTATTCAAATTAATTAAAACAAGTCTATCGATATTATAAGTAGATTTATTACTTAGTCCCATACCAAACTTCAAAGTAGAAAACACAATATTATTTTCAGTATCTCTACTATTCTCACAAACACCTATTTCAATGCCTACTACTTCTTTATTAATTCTACAAACAAAATCAACCTCTCCATTAGAGTCTTCACTCTTTCTAAAGACAATCTTATTCTTAATAAACCTAATACTATTAAATACTTCATCATACTTAGCACCAAGTAAACTAGAAATAAAATAACAAATAAACTGTTTCCTAGATTCATTATTAAGCATTACATTAAACATATACTCAGAAATAATAGGTATTTTATAACCATCTCTTCTCTCATCAAGTCTATATGACAAGTCTTTAATATCAGGTTTATTATAAGTATTACTTTTCACTATATCACCTCCTCAAACTAAATATAAAACAACTAAAAATACTTGTAAAATCACACTCTATAAAAATTCATATAAAAAAAGATACCAAATCTTAAAATTGTTCTAAGACAATTTTAAAAATTGATATCTAAAATCTCAATCAATAAGTAAAATTCATAAAATTTGTTTGCTTTACAAACATTTACATTAATTGACACTAATTAATAATATCATCAATCTTCTTTAATTCATCATCTATTTCAAGAAGTGACATTTGATGCCCTTGTTCTTTAATAACCACTTCTCTTTTAGGACTATCATCAACATTTTCTTCATCTTCTGAAGAAACATCTAAATCTTTTTCTAAATCCTTTACCATAAATACATCAAGAACTTCTGATGATGAAATACTTGAACCTGTTTGATATCTATCACAAATATTAAGTTCAGTACTCTTTATTACATTAATATCAGAAACACTTTTAATACCAAAACTACACTTATCATTAACAAAAACTTTTATAACACGATAAGGATTAGTTTTAACTTCTCTAAGAATCATAAGTCCACGTCTTGCACGAGCACCCTTTTCAAACTCACTAAGCTTAACCCTTTTAGCAGTACCTTTATCAGTAAACACAGATACATAGAACATATTTTTATCAAAATTAACACTAGATACTACATAATCATCCTTTAAAGCTATAGCCTTAACACCACTTGACTTAATACCAGAAGATGGTACTTCACTAATATCAAACCATAAACTATAACATTTATTAGTGGCCACCAAAATATCGTTATATAATGATAAGAATACACTAACAACTTCATCATTATCTTTTAACTTCATACAAGAAATTGGTTTTGAATAACGACTAACTTTAAATTCTTCTAAAAGAGTCTTCTTAATCATTCCATTCTTACTAGTTAAAACAACATCTAATTTTTTACTAAAATCATTAACAGGAATAGCATCAATAACTACTTCATTTTCCTCTAATTTAATAATATTACTAAGATGTTTACCTAGTTGCTTCCACTTAATATCAGGAATCTCATGAACAGGTAAATATATATAATTACCAAGATTAGTAAATATAAGCAAAGTATCAAGAGTATTTTGCTCATAAAGACCAATAACATAATCATTTTCCTTAAGAAGAGGATCATCAGTATTAGCAAGATAACCTCTCTTACTAGTTCTTTTTACATAACCATCCTTAGTTATTAAAACAATAACATCTTCCTTAGGAATCATTGCTTCCATATCTATTTTTATTTCTATTTCTTCATCCACTATCTCAGTTTTACGAGGAACATCATATTCTTTTTTAATCTTTCTAAGTTCTTCTTTCATAACACTCTTCAAAGCATCTTCTTCATTAACAATCTTTGTAAGCCCTTCGATAATTAATTTAAGATTAGCAAGTTCTTCCTCAAGTAAAGCAATATCAGTATTAGTAAGTCTATAAAGTTGTAACACTACAATAGCTTCAGCCTGTTCAATAGTAAAACCAAACTCTTTAACCAAATTATCTTTAGCATCACCCTTATTCTTACTCTTACGAATACATGCAATAACCTCATCCAAAATAGAAATAGCCTTAATTAATCCTTCAACAATATGATATCTCTTCTTAGCATGTTCTAAATCAAACTTAGTTCTAGCAAGAATAATACTTTTCAAATGTTCAATATATGCATCTAAAATATCCATTAAAGAAAGAAGTTTAGGTCTTCTTCTGACAATTGCAATCATATTATAATTATAAGAAGCTTGAAGATCAGTATTCTTATATAAATAATTAAGAATTAACTCTTTATTAGCATCCTTTTTTATATCAATAGCAATTCTAAGTCCATCCTTATCAGACTCATCTCTTACTTCAAGAATACCATCAATCTTTTTATCAATTCTAATCTCATCTATTTTTCTTACTATATTAGTTTTTAAAACTTCATAAGGTATTTCAGTAACCACTAATGTAGTCTTACCTTTTTCCTTTTCTTCAACTACTTTAGAACGCACAATTACCTTACCCTTTCCAGTAGTAAGAGCATTATAAATACCTTTTTTATCAAATACAATACCACCAGTTGGAAAATCAGGACCTTTTACTATATCAAGCAAAGTCTCAATTCTACAATTAGGACTATCTATCCTCTTAATAGTAGCATCAATTACTTCACCTAAATTATGTGGTGGTATATTAGTAGCATAACCAGCACTAATACCAGTAGTGCCATTAACAAGTAAATTAGGAAACTTCGCTGGAAGTACAGTAGGTTCCATAATTGTATCATCAAAATTCGGAGCAAATAATACTGTATCTTTATCAATATCCTTTAAAAGTTCATTAGATATTTTAGAAAGACGTGCTTCAGTATAACGATATGCAGCAGGACTATCACCATCAATTGAACCATTATTACCATGCATATCAATATAAGGATTCTTCATCTTCCAATCTTGAGACATTCTAACCATTGCTTCATATATAGAACTATCACCATGTGGATGGAAAGAACCTATTACATCCCCAACTGTTTTTGCACTCTTTCTATATGGTTTATCATATGTATTTTTACCAATATACATTGCATAAAGTATTCTTCTTTGTACAGGCTTTAAACCATCACGAACATCTGGAATAGCACGATCTTGAATAATATATTTAGAATATCTGCCAAAACGTTCTCCCATTATTTCTTCTAAAGAATAATCATATATTTTCTCAATTATATTTTTCATGTAATCACATCCATATATATTATAAACGAAAAAAGGCCAACTTTACAAGAAATTGACAAAGTATTTTACAGAATTTTAATTTTCAAAATAAAAGACCGTTTCTTTATATATATTTTACTTTAAAAATTAAAAA
>CAZVVV010000043.1:0-6737 GCA_964630725.1 uncultured Muribaculaceae bacterium | reverse complement strand
ATTAACCATACCCTCTTCTTTTTTTATATCACTTAAAGAAGCATTTTTATTAATAACATTGTTTACTTCCTTATCATTAAAAAAAGCAAAATAAGATATCACACCTAGTATTAAAATAGCTATGACCACTGCAATAATTTCAGTCTTATATTTCATATTTGCACCTCAAATTAAATACATTATTTTAACAAATATTAATATATCATCAAATAAAAATAAAATCAAATAAATATTAATACAAAATTTATACTTTACAACTTTTTTATTCACAATCCTCTAAACTAAGAGGTATTTTATAATTAGTAACCTTTCCATCATAAGACGTTGCATTAATTTCAATAAACATATCTATATCTTTACAAACATTCTTATAATTAGAACTAACAAAACTAACTCCTTTTAAATACTCTTCCAAAGTAACATTCTTATTATTAGAATAATCACACTCTTTTACCTTAACAGTAACATCACCATGATTCTCATATAAATTACAAGTAATTAAACTATACTTAGTAACATCATCACCACCACAATAATCTATATTAGATATATATATCGAAGACTTATCCTTATTATAAGAAATACTACCAGAAATATTAAAATTATCACAAGAAGAAGATAAAGTCTTAAAATTAAAATCATCATTATGAAAAAATACAAAATGAATAACACAAAAAAATATAAAAATACCAAGTACTACAAAAAAAGTCTTATAATTAAAACCTTTTTTACTAGATCTTCCCTCAAGTAAATCATCTATATTAACATTAAACTCTTTACTAATTTGCTTTAAAATCATAATATCAGGAATATTCTTACCATTCTCCCACTTACTAACAGCCTGATAAGTAACACCAAGCTTATCCGCAAAATCCTTCTGAGTAAGACCATTATCAGTCCTTATTTTCTTTATAAACTTTCCAATCTTTTCTTGATTCATAACACCACTACTCTTTCTTCAATAAATCTCTAATTTCCTCAAGAAGAACAACCTCATCACTTTTCTTAGTAACTTCTTTAACTTCTTCTTTTTTACTAAAAAACTTATTTATAATACTAATAAATATAAAAATACAAAATGCAATAATTAAAAAATCAACTATATTTTGAATCAAAGAACCATATCTTATCTGTGCATCACCAACTTTTAAAGTAAGATTAGTAAAATCATGTCCTCCAATTATAATACCAATAAGAGGCATAAATAAATCATTAACTAAACTAGAAACAATATTTGAAAAAGCACCACCAATTAAAACACCAACTGCTAAATCAACAACATTTCCACGTTCAATAAACTTTTTAAATTCATTAAAAAACTTCTTCATAACATCACCAAATAAAGTATACAATATCTAAATAATAAATGCAATAATTCATATACTAATAAAGTATAAAAAAGAATTAAAAAAATTAGCACTCTCACTTGACAAGTGCTAAAATAGTGATATAATAAATGTGTAAAAGGGAGGTAATATATATGAATATGAATTACGAAGAAGAAAAAAATCCATTAGAAAAATATGGACGAAATATAAATGAACAAGTAAAACAAGGTAAAATGGATCCCATCATAGGTAGAGATGAAGAAATAAGAAACATTACAAGAATTCTATCTAGAAAAACAAAAAATAACCCTGTTTTAATCGGTGAACCAGGAGTTGGTAAAACCGCAATTATCGAAGGACTAGCACAAAGAATAGTAAAAAACGATATTCCTGAATGCTTAAAAAATAAAATAATTTGGGAATTAGATATGGCATCCCTAATCGCCGGAGCAAAATACCGTGGTGAATTCGAAGAAAGACTTAAAAACGTCTTAAATGAAGTTAAAAAATCAAATGGACAAATAATAATGTTCATAGATGAAATTCATACAATCGTAGGTTCTGGTGGTGTTGAAGGAGCAATGGATACATCAAATATTTTAAAACCAATGCTTGCTCGTGGTGAAATACACGTAATTGGTGCCACTACTCTAAATGAATATAGAAAATATATTGAAAAAGACGGAGCACTAGAAAGAAGATTTCAAAAAGTAAAAGTATCTGAACCAACTGTCGAAGACACAATAACAATTCTACGTGGACTAAAAGAAAGATATGAAATTCATCACGGAGTAACAATTCAAGACAAAGCTTTAGTAGCAGCGGCAGTAATGTCAAATAGATACATAACAGACAGATACTTACCAGACAAAGCAATAGACTTAATTGATGAAGCATGTGCAACAATAAGAGTACAAATGGATTCAGTTCCAAATGAATTAGATGAACTAACAAGAAACATTATGCGTCTAGAAATAGAAAAACAAGCCCTAAAAAAAGAAAAAGATGAACTTTCTAAACAAAGACTAAATAAAATAGATGAAGAATTAGTAACACTAAAAGAAAAAGAAAAAATCTTAAAATCACAATGGGAAGAAGAAAAGAAAACAAATAGTGAAATAAAAGAATTAAAACAAGAAATAGAACATAAAAAATTTGAACTTGAACAAGCAGAAAACAACTATGACTTAGAAACTGCTGCAAGATTAAAACATGGAACTATTCCTAAATTAGAACAACAATTAGAAAGTAAAAGAAAAGAAACTTCAAATCAAATACTAAGTGAAACAGTAACTGAAGAAAAAGTAGCAGAAATAATTGCTAAATGGACTAATATTCCAGTAAGCAAACTTATCAGTAGTGAAAGAGAAAAACTTCTAAACCTAGAACAAAATATGAAAAAAAGAGTTAAAGGTCAAGATGAAGCTCTTCACCTAGTTGCAGAAGCAATCATAAAATCAAGAAGTGGTATAAAAGATCCAAATAAACCAATTGGTTCATTCATGTTTCTTGGTCCAACCGGAGTTGGTAAAACCGAAATAGCAAGAACATTAGCTTACGAACTATTCGACGATGAAAAACACATGATAAGAATTGATATGTCCGAATACATGGAAAAATTCTCTACATCAAGATTAATCGGTTCCCCTCCAGGATATGTTGGATACGACGAAGGTGGACAACTAACCGAAGCCGTAAGAAGAAACCCATATAGTATTGTTTTATTCGATGAAATAGAAAAAGCCCATCCTGAAGTACTAAACCTATTACTTCAAATACTAGACGATGGACGAATAACAGATTCAAATGGTAGAACAGTAGACTTTAAAAATACAATAATTATTATGACATCAAACATTGGTAGTGATCACGTTCTAGAAAATAACAAAGAAGAAGTATTAAAAGAATTAAAACAAGTATTAAAACCAGAATTTATAAATAGAATAGATGAAATAATAGTATTCAATCAATTAACAAAAGAAGTAATGTATGAAATATTAAACAAACTAATTAAAAATCTAGAACAAAGACTAAGCGATAAACAAATAAAAATAGAATTAACACAAAAAGCAAAAGACCACTTAGTAGAACAAGGATATGATCCATCATTCGGTGCAAGACCGCTAAAAAGAGTTGTTTCAAAAGAAATCGAAGAAGTTATAGCGCATAAAATAATAAACGATGAAATAACTCCTGGTAAAACAATAACATTTGATTATAAAGATAACAAAATTGAGGTTAAATAACCTCTTTTTGTTTACACTAAAATCAATAAAAAAATTGATTATTATATAAAATAATGATAAGATAATTATAAGTCATAAGACAAAAAAGGAGTGAAATTATGGAATTAAAAGGAAGCAAAACAGAAGCTAATTTAATGACTGCATTTGCTGGAGAATCACAAGCAAGAAATAAATATACTTACTACGCATCAAAAGCTAAAAAAGATGGATATGAACAAATCGCAGCCATTTTTGAAGAAACCGCTAATAACGAAAAAGAACATGCAAAACTATGGTTCAAAGAACTACACAACGGCGAAGTACCATCTACATTAGAAAACCTAAAAGATGCAGCAGCAGGAGAAAACTACGAATGGACTGATATGTATCAAGAATTTGCAAAAACTGCAAAAGAAGAAGGTTTCACTAGAATAGCATACCTTTTCGAAGAAGTTGCTAAAATTGAAAAAGAACACGAAGAAAGATACTTAACTCTTCTAAAAAATATTGAAGATGATTCTGTTTTTCATAAAAATGAAGATAAAATGTGGATATGTAGAAACTGTGGACACGTATATATAGGAAAAGATGCTCTTGAAATCTGCCCAGTATGTAAACATCCAAAAAGCTTTATGGAAGTAAAAGCAGATAACTATAAATAAGATATAAATAAATTATATCTTTTTTAATAAAAACATATAATTAAAGAAAGAAGGAATAATATGTGTGGAATAGTAGGATACAAAGGTAAAAATAATAATGCTATAAAAGTAGTAATCGAAGGACTAGAAAACCTAGAATATAGAGGTTACGATTCAGCAGGCATTGCTTATCTAAAAGACAATAAAATAAATATAGAAAAAGAAGCAGGAAGAATTAAAAATCTAAAAGATAAACTAGTTCTTGAAAACAAATCAAACCTAGCAATCGGACACACTAGATGGGCTACTCATGGCATCCCAACAAAAACTAATGCTCATCCTCATCAAGTAGGAAAATTTACCATAGTACATAACGGTATAATAGAAAACTACTTAACATTAAAAGAAGAACTACAAAAACATAATTATACTTTTAAAAGTAATACCGATACTGAAATAGCATGTGCTTACCTAGACTATCTTTATAAACAAGAAAAAGACATTCTAAAATCATTACAAAAACTAATCAAAGTAATAAAAGGTTCTTATGCATTTGGCATAATATGTGAAGACGATAAAGATCATTTATATGCACTAAGATCATCAAGTCCTATAATAATAGCACTAGGACAAAACGAAAACTATATAGCATCAGACGTACCTGCAATACTTAAATATACAAATAAATATCTAATTTTAGAAAACAATGAAATAGCTAAAATAAGTAATGATAAAGTAACAATCTATAATAAAGACATGCAAGAAGTCAAAAAAACAATCAACACTTATGAAGGAACATATGAATCAAGTATAAAAGGAAACTATGAACACTTCATGTTAAAAGAAATAAACGAAGAACCAGATACATTTGAAAAAACTATAAATAGTTGTTTAGAAAATAACTTCAAAGACATAGACTTAAAAAAATACACAAACATTCACATAGTAGCATGCGGTTCTGCATACCATGCTGGACTAGTAGGAAAATATTTAATTGAAAAATTTGCAAACATTAAAGTATATACCCAAGTAGCAAGTGAATATAGATACGAAAAAACATTTTACGATAAGAATACACTAGTCATTCTAATATCTCAATCTGGTGAAACAGCAGACACATTAGCGGCCCTAAAAAAAGCAAAAGATAATAACATTGACACCTTAAGTATAGTAAACGTTTACGCATCAAGCATTGCAAGAGAATCAAAATACGTAATCTATACTAAAGCAGGATGTGAAATTGCTGTAGCAACAACAAAAGCATACCTTGCTCAATTAACAGTATTAATTGCTCTAATACTAAGTTTAGAAAATAAAAAAATAAAAAAAGAGGAAATAACAAAATTAAAAGAGGAAATAACAAAATTAATAAAAAAAGATGACTATAAAACTATAGCAAATAAAATATATAAAGCTAAAAACATATTCTTCATAGGAAGAGGAATCGACTATGCACTTTGTATGGAAGGAGCATTAAAACTAAAAGAAATATCATACATAAATAGTGTAGCCTATCAAGCTGGAGAACTAAAACATGGCACAATCTCCCTAATCGAAGAAAATACCCCAGTAATAGCAATATTAACTGAAGAAGAATTAATTGAAAAAACAATAAGTAATATTAAAGAAGTAAAAGCACGTGGTGCTCATACAATAATAATTACAAACAAAGACATACAAGGAGATTTCTACGATGAAAAAATAATAATTCCTAAAACAGATGAATTATTTCAACAACTACTTACAATAATACCACTTCAACTAATAGCATACGAAGTAGCAAAACTAAACAATTGTGACATAGATAAACCTAGAAACTTAGCAAAATCAGTCACTGTAGAATAAAAGGATAGCCAAGCTATCCTTTTAATTTTCCTAAAACAACTTCCTTAGTAGAAGTCTTACCATCTCTAATAAATGTAATAGATACTTTATCCCCTGCTTTATGTTTATAAAGTTCATACCTTAAGTATGCAATAGTATCAGTAGAATTGCCACCAAGTTTGGTGATAACGTCACCCTTTTTTAAAACACCATCAGCACAAGAATCCTTCTCAACTTCTGCAACAACTACCCCAGTATCAACCGAAGTACTAATATCAATATTAAAATATTTTGAATAAGACACATCACTAGCATTATACATTTTAATACCTAAATATGGCCTTTCAATAGCTTTACCACTTTCAAAAACAGAAATATTAGACATTACATCCTCAATTGGAAGAGCAAAACCCATTCCCTCAATTTCACTCTTAACAATTTTCAAAGAATTAATTCCAATTACCTTTCCATTTGAATCTACTAAAGGTCCACCACTATTACCAGGATTAATTGAGGCATCAGTTTGTAAAACCTTTAAAACATAATCATCAACAGTACTATTTGATGATGAAAGTGATAAACTAACAAGTCTATCTTTACCAGATAATATTCCACGTGTTACAGTGCCTCTATATTGATAATCAACCGGAGTACCAACAGTAAAGACAGTATCACCTAAACGAATCTTAGAACTCTCACCTATTTCAGCAACTTTTAAT
>CAZVVV010000042.1:3153-7050 GCA_964630725.1 uncultured Muribaculaceae bacterium | reverse complement strand
AACAAATATTTTTTAAAATATCTTTTTTATATAAAATTACACTTTTTTTAAAAAAAGACTCCAAAAATGAAGTCTTAATTATTCTTTCTTTTTATAACCACTATCGAAGAAATACCTCCGACAATAAGTAAAGTTCCAATTACAATAACAATTCTATTATCAAAAGCACCAGTTTTTGGAACATTAGAAATTATTTCCTCTTTATCATTAATTATATAAATACCAGTATCTTCATAAACAGAATAATGTCTATCCTCATCAGACGTAATAGTAACAATACCATTTTCATCTACATTAAAGTTAAACGATAAATTAACATCAACATAATTTTTCGGAGGTTCTACTTCAATAAACTTATAACTTCCTACTTTCATATTTAATGTATAATACCCCTCATCCATAGTAAATTCAGCTACTTTATTACCTTCTTCATCCACTACTCTATACTTACCACCAGTAACACTTTCTTTACTAACACTATCTTGCTTTAAGAATAATACTGATCTTCTCAAGTTTTCAACCTTTTTAGAAACACTTTCCTTATCCAAAGTAATCTCTACTAATTGATCATCTAATATATAAGTATCTCCAGTTTCAAGTTCTTTTAAATAATAAGTATCAAACAATAAATTAGAAACTTCAACTTTACCATTATCATCAGTAGTAAGAACACCTATTTCATTACCATCTTTATCAGTAGCACGACTAACCTTATCAGATTTTAATAATTCAAACTTAACACCCTTAATTGGCTTTTCATCACTAGCATCTACCTTGTTAATAATAATCTTACCACTATCAGCAACAATCTTTTTATTTGAAAAAACAATAACATTAGTAGTATCCGCAAGTAAACACTCATCATTTAACGTATACCCATCTGGTGCAGATAGTTCTTTTATATAGTAAGTTTTAGAATCATCTACTACAAAAGTTAAAGAACCATATCCATCAGTTTTACCCTTACTATTACCAATAAAATCAGTAACACTAACACTACAACTACTATCACTATAAAGGCCAAACTCTGCTCCTGATAAAACAGTACTATTATCATCACTATCTACTTTTAAAATATCAATACTTCCATAAGTAGTCTCTTTTGTATCAGAAATAGTAATACTTCCACCTACTGTTGCAGCATGACAATCACTATCTTTACTATACCCATCTGGTGCTGAAACTTCTTTTATATAATATGATTGTGAATCATCTACTTCAAATGAAGCAATACCTGAAGAAGAAGTAGTAACATTAGTTACACTATTCTTATCATAATAAGGAATTCTACATGATTTATCTAAAAATATTCCAAAAGTTGCACCACTAAGTGTAGCATTAGTAGATTTATCAACTTTTTTTACATCTACTTTTTTATAAGTTTTATTCTTTTCATTTTCCATTGTAATAGTAGTATTAGCCACTAACTTCTTACATGAACTATCCATAGTATATCCAGTCGGAGCATTAAGTTCTTTAGTATAATATGTTTTTGAAGAATCAACATTAAAAGTTGCTATTCCTGATGCATTAGTTATCTTTGTACTATTACCATCAGCATCCTCAGTAGCATTATTACAACTACTATCAGAATATATACCAAACGCTGCACCACTAAGAACTTTACTCTTATCATTTTTATCTACTTTCTTTATACTAACATCTACATACTCAATTTCTTCTACATCATTTTCTACTGTAATAGTTCCACCAATAATACCTACTCTACAAGTAGAATCAAGTTTATACCCAGGAGGAGCTTCAATTTCTTTTACATAATATGTATTTGACTTATCAACATCAAAGAATGATAAACCACTCTTACCTGATTTAGATTTATATTTACCAGTTCTATCAAAAGCTAAATTAGTACAATTACTATCTGAATATAAAGCAAATACTGCTCCCTCAACTAATACAGAGTTATCACTCTTATCTACCTTTTTAATATTAATATAATCATATTGAGGAAGTAACTCTTGCTCCTCATTTTCAAATGTAACAGTACCACCTGGAGCAATTTGTCTACAAGAAACAATATCATTTTCATAACCTGATGGTGCCACAACTTCTTTAACAAAATATAATTTAGTAGATTCAAGTACAAATGATAAAGTACCATCAGAACCTGTTTCTAATACATCATTACCATTAATATCAGTAGTAATATTCTTACAATCAGAATCAGAGAACAATCCTATTTTAGCACCACTAAGACCTTCTTTAGTAGACTTATCAACTTTCTTAACAGTTGATTCCTTATAAGAATCATTTTCAATAGTCATCTTAGTTCCAATAGTTGCCCTCATACAAACTGAATTAAGTGAATAACCACTAGGAGCACTTAACTCTTTTATATAATACTCTGTTCCTGTATCTACTCTAAATGAAATAATACCACTATCACCTGTTGTTTTCTTATTTATTCCATCAGCATCACTAACTAAATTATTACAACCACTATCACTATAAAGACCAAACTCTGCTCCAGATAAAGTTTTACTATTATCAGTCTTATCAACTTTTTCTATATCAATAGTATCATATTCAACTTCAGCACCAACTTCTGAATTAGTAAATGTTTCATAAACATCATTTTCTTTTACATCAACCTTTCTACATTCATTAGAAGATTGATATCCATCAGGAGCAGAAGTTTCTTTTACATAATATGTTTTATTAGGTTCAACTACAAATGCCAAACTACCATCTTCACTAGTAGCACTATCTATTTTAGTAGAACAACTACTATCACTATAAAGACCAAATCCAGCTCCACTTAAATATTTACCATCATCACTCTTTTTAATAATTGCAAGTTCTACTTTATCAGCCTCTTTAGGTATTACAGTTATACTAGAACTAGCCGTTTTACTAGTAGTCACCTTAGGAGTTTTAGTAATAACATTTCTAAAACCAATACGTTGTAAACTAGTAACTTTAGTTTTATTAGTAGCACTCTTAATTGGAGCATAAGCAATAAGTTCATACTTTTTATAAGTACAACTATTAGTATAAGTATTAGATTTTAAATGAAGTTTAGTACTAACAACTTGCTTTATAGAAGATTTAGGAATCTTAACATACAAAGTACTTGCATTAGTATCAGTAACACTACTAGTACCAGTAAGACTATCAGTTATAATAGCACCACTTATTGAAGTAGTTAAACTAGGAGTATAAGAACTAACCTTACCTTTCATACTAATAGTAGCTTTATAAACAAAATAATTTTCATAATCAGATTGCTTAACAGTAGTTAAAGAAATAGTATTACCCTTATCAACCGGAGTATCCTTCTTACTACCACCACAATCACTTGATACATAAGCATCATCACAAGCAGTATTTAAACACTTATCACTTGGAGTATGACACTTAGATTGAATATATCTTATTCTATTATGCCTATTACTAGTACTAGTACCAGTATATTTATAAAAAGCACAAGCAGGACCACCAGTAATCGTAGCATCATATAAAAGATAATTATCAACCGGAGCATTAAAACCTTTATTTAAACAATAAACTCTATATCTAGTACTACCCTTAATATAAGAAAGTTCAAAAATATTACCACCCTTAGTAGAAAAATCAGATTCATCAGTATTAGTACAATAATTAATTGTTTGAGAAGACAAAAGCTGATTTTTATTAGTTAAAGTCCAATCATTTAACATATTACCATTATTCGAAGTAGTACACTTAGCACCCCTAACTTGAGCAGATACATTAACACTAAATGAAATAAAACAAATAAAAATTAAAAATATAAATAATAACTTCTTCTTCATACTAATAAACCCCCTTTATAAAATCATTAAATCTATTAGTAAAATCCTTCTTCTCAGAATCAGTCCAATAACTATCCGGAGTATCTCCATCAACAGTAAGCGA